>JAZOLP010000178.1:0-15637 GCA_045653225.1 Bacilli bacterium | reverse complement strand
TAAAGTCCATCTTTACCTTTATCTTTTATTGTATATTCTAATTTTATTTTTGTTATTTTATTATTAGTAAATTCTGCTTTAAGTTCATGAAGTGAATTTTCAATAGTATAGTTTAATTCTTGTTTTTCTATAATGTTATTTGAATTATCTAAACCATAGATTGTTATTTTGCTGTTCCCTGAACAATTGTTACCTTTAATTTTTGCTGTTACAGAAAAACTTTTATATGCTGTAAATGATGGAGTAGTAAAGAAGAAATTACTTGAACTAAATTTTAATGATTTGTCTGCATATTTTTCAAATTTAGTTATTGTTGCTCCACTTAACAAAGAATCCATTTTAGTAAAATCGTAGTTGAAAATTTCTTTTTCAATTTCGATGTAATTATATATATATTCTAATGGCTCTGAGTAATTTGAATCAAATGAATAAAAAGATGATTTTAAAGCTTTTACTCTAAAAATATATGTTCCACTTTCTGTAAGATAGTTTGTTAAATTTAAACTATTTGTATAAATGATTTCATTTATAATACTAGAATTATTTGATATTTCTATTTCATAGCTTGTTATATTGTTTACTTTGTTAAATGTTAAAATGTTGTTTTCTATTTTTAAGTTAACTGGGGTAGGAGCTTTTGTTTCTTCTATTTCTCTTACTATTATTTCAATTGATTCTTTATATATGGAATTGATGGTATTTGATTTAACTTTTATAATTAGTGTAAATTCTGAAAATTTATTTTTTAATTCATTTACATAAGTAGATAAATCATAAGACTCATTTGTAGTAGTAAAAGTAACATTTTCTTTATCAATAGAATGACTTATTTGGATGTAGTATGATGTTGCGTTGATGTCTTTATCCCAAGTTAATATATATTCAGATTCTTTAATGTTTTTTATATAAGTATCAGAAGAAGGGGACATTTCACATGAAGATATTAATAATACTATTAAAAAAAAGCTTAAAAAAATTATTTTTTTCATTTTTCCTCTCCTTTAATATAATTTATTAATTTAACTAAGAATTCGTTTAAAAATTTAAATTCTTCTTTTGTGTCATAATTTGGAATATGAATAAAAATTGAAGGAATATTATAATTATTTAGTACTTCAAAATATAAATAATTACAAATATATTCACCTGCGTCTGTTGATTTATAAACTATTTCTTCATTTTTATTGAAATAATTAATTAGTTTATCAATATCAACTAAAGTAGTTAAAACATCAGGTTTAGACTCATCTATTTTTCTATTCGTTATTAAATTATTTTTATTATCTGGAATTTTAAATGATAAAATATTTTTCGCTTGAAATTCAAAAGATATTAATTTTCTTTTTGCTGCCATACCTAATAATATGATAAAGTCAGTATTTTTTACTTCCTGTTTAAAAATGTTGAAAGCATCAGGGTATGCAACAGGTAAAAAGATTTTGTCTATAGTTCCATCATGTAGATCTTTTAAACCTTGAAAGCTAGAATTTGTAGTAAAACCACCAAAAGGTTCAAATGCAGTTACTGTAATACGCATAAATTTATCCTCCAATATATATTATATCAAATATGAAAATAAGATTTCATTTATATGCAAAAAAGGCAGAAAAAAGTTAAATCACAATAACCTTGAAATTAATGTAGCATTGTGATATAATATAATAAAATAGGAGGACTATCGCATGATTAAGCCGGTGAACAAAAATGTTTTATTAAAGAGAAAAATGAATCAAAAATCAATTATTATTATGCCAGAAGAACATAATGATTTTTATGTTTGTTTATCCCAGGGTAATAATGTTTTACTTGACCTTGTAAATAAAACTGTATTTGTAAAAGAAGGTTTAATTAAGGTTGAATATGAAAATGAAGAATATTATTTATGTGATGTTGATAATATTCTTGCTGTAGTGGAGGAGTAATATGGCTAATGAATTAATATTTGGCGTTGACGCTAGAAAAGAAATAGCAAAAGGTATTAAAATCTTAGCTGATAGTGTAAAAGTTACTCTTGGTCCTCGTGGTAAAAATGTTATTATTGAACAAGAATTTGGTTCACCACTTATTATTAACGATGGTGTAACTATTGCTAAAAATATTGTTCTTGAAAATCAATATCAAAATCTTGGTGCATCTTTAATCATTGAAGCAGCATCAAAAACAAATGATATAGCAGGTGATGGAACTACAACTGCTGTAATCTTATCTAGTAGTTGTATTTTAAATGGTTTGAAATTTTTAGATAATGGTGTTAATCCTGTTGAAATTAAAGAAGGTTTTGATTATTATCTACCAATAATTATTGATAAAATTAAAGCTAGAAGTGAAGCTATTAAATCATTTGATGATTTAGAAGAAGTTGCTGCTCTTTCAAGTGGTAGTAATATGATTGGTAAACTTATATCTGATGCGTATAGAGCTGTCGGGGCTGATGGTGAAGTAACAGTTGAAGAATCACATCGTTTAGAAACATATTTAGATGTTGTTAAAGGTTATTCATATGATCGAGGTTTTGCATCTAGTTATATGGCTAATAACGAAGAAAAACAGATTGCTGAACTTATTAATCCGGATATTTTAGTTACGGATAAAAAACTTACTTCAATGAAAGAAATTATGCCTTTCTTAGAAAATGCAATGAAATCTGGAAATCCACTTCTTATCATTTGTGATGACATTGAACAAGAAGTTCTATCAGCTATTGTAATGAACAAACTTAGAGGTGTATTTAATGTTGTTGTTACGAAAGCTCCTAGTTTTGGTGATCGTAAGATTCAGCTTTTAAAAGATATCGCTTTAATTACAGGTGCAACTTTTGTTTCTACAACTAAGGGAGATGATTTATCTAATATAAGTCTTGAGGGTCTTGGTAAATGTGCTAAAGCAATCATTAACCAAAATAAAACTGTTATTATTGATGGAGCACAAGAAAAAGATGTTGTTTTAAGTTACGCAGAAGGCTTAAAAGTGTTACTTGAAAATGAAACAATTACTTACGAAAAAGAAAAATATCGTGAAAGAATTGCTAAAATACTTGGTGGTGTTGCATTAATTAAAGTTGGCGCTCCAACTGAAGTTGAATTACATGACAAAAAACTTCGTATTGAGGATGCTCTTTGTGCAACTAAAGCAGCATTTGTATCAGGTACTATTGAAGGCGGCGGGAAAGTATTATATGAAATTAGTGAAGAATTAAAATCATATAATGACTTTGTTGCAGCAAGGGATATTATTATTGAATCATTTAAAGCGCCATTTAATCAAATATTAGAAAATGCTGGTGTGACAAAAGAAGATATTATTAATGATATTAACAACAATTACTGGTTTGATGCTAAAACGAAAAAAATAGTAAATTTAAGAGAAAATGGAATTATAGATCCTACGAATGTTGCAATTTCTGGTGTTACTAATGCTTTAAGTATTGCAGGTATTGTTTTAACTACAGAATGCGCTATAATTTCAAAAAAAGAAAAAAAAGTAGTTAATGAGGAAAATTTAATATGATGAATACTCCACAAGATATAATTTTAAAAGAAATAGAAAACTTAAAAAAAGAAAACAGCGAGTTAAAGATTGAACTTGAAGCATTTAGATTAACACAAGGCACTACATTAACTATAGAACAATATTTTGTAAAAAAGTATATTGAATCTTATACAGATATTTTAAATTTTAGGGTTCGTCAAATCGATAAGGATATAGAAAACTTACAAAATGAATATAGAAACTTAGAATTTGAAGTTGAACAAATTCAGGATATTGCTGCAATGAATGAGCAATATGCTCTAGAAATAGAAAAATTAGAAACTGTTAAAAAAGCAAATGAATCAAAATTAAATGAATTAAAAGCTAAATATGCTGCTGTAAAAAGTCAATATTTAAGTAAACAAGATGTTCTAAAAAATGCAACACTTGGTTATTATAAAACAATTTTAAGGTCACTTGAAAATACTGAAGATTTAAGTTTAGTTATGACAAATGTAGAATTCGTGATGCAGCAACTTTCTGATCAATTATATTTATTAATACTTGAATGTCGCGCACTTAGTTTCCAAAGTAATGCTCTTGAAAAAGTAGTTTTTGATACAATTGATGAAATTAACAAAGAAAATGCTTTAATAGAAGAAAATACAAAAATTATTTTATCAAAGATTGAAAATAGAACTAATGAAGAAATTGGTTCTATGAAAGAAAACATTTTAGCTGAAATTAAACAAAGAGAAACACTTAAACAAGAATTAATTGATACTTTTGAAGTAATAAAAGAAAATGATATTAAATATATTTTAGATATTATTAATTATCATAGATTAAAAGAAGTTTCTAGTTTAGATCTTTCTAACGTTGTTGAACAAATTGTTTCAATGAAAACAACAACATTAAAATCTCAAGATACTTTTAAAAACTTAAAAACTATCAAACAAATGGAATTACATAGTTTATTAAAAGAAAAAGAACAATTAGATGCATATAAAAGTAGATATGATTATTTAAAAGAAAAAGAAAATCTTTATTACAAAAATTATTTAGAAGCTTCTAAATGTTATGACGAATTAGTAGAATTTTTAGATAGTGCTACACTTGCAATAACAGAAAATTCATATTTTACTATTGCAAATAAAAAATATAAAGAATTAAAAGAGAATGAAATAGAAATTGAAGCACAATATCAAATTGTTAGTGATAATTTTAATGTTGTAAAAAAAGAGCATGATGAAAAACTTTTAGCAGGGATTCATGGTGTCGAAATTCAATCTTTATCCCAACAAATTTCAGAACTTAATACTTTGAAAAATAAATTAAGTGTAAGCTTAAGAGAAATTAAGGATGAAGTTAGAAACTTTGAAAAGGATCACCACAATATTAAGTTAGTTACAGTATTAAGAGAAAAAGAATTTGTCGAAGCTAGACTTTCTACAATTTATAATAACTTAAGAGAATTAAAAATAAAAATAACTAATGTAAAAGAAGAAATTAAATCTTTAGAAATATCACTTGAAAATTATAAAACTGTTTCTGAAAGAATAGTAGTATTAGAAAATGAACTGCAGAATTAATGATGATATTAAAGAACTTATTCCACAATTTGATATTATAGCTTATGAAATAGAGTTTCAAGAAGGCTATAATGCTTTAGATAAAAATCCATTAGTGGATGAGTATTTAAAAAATATGTATAATACGTATCCATCTATATATTGTTATGAAGAAATAACTAAAATTCCCAAACTTAAACAAACAAGAGATGGATATAAAATGATGGGTAAAGACCCATCCCATACAAGACCAGCTTGTGAAGCATTATTAAGAAGAATCGTTAAAGGCAATGAATTATATCGTTTAGGTGATGTTATCGATTTAGGTAATATTTTATCTATCGAAACACTTAGAAGTGTGTGCGTTGTTGATAAAGATTTACTAAATGGTGATGTTTTAATTAGACTTGGTAAAAAAGAAGATATATATGAAGGTATAAATAGAGGGTTGATTAATGTAACTAATATACCTGTTTATACAGATAATATCGGACCATTCGGATGTCCGACTAGTGATACTTTAAGGACTTGTGTTACAAGTAATACGAAAAGTATTTTAATTATGATTATATGTTTTGATGAAAGTGAAAAAGAAATAGATGAACAAAAATTATTATCCCTTTATCAAACATTTACTAAAATTAAAAAAATTACAAAAATAGGAGACAAATAATATGATGAACGAAAATTCAAACTTCATTAAAACAATTATGAAGAATGAATTAGAAAATGGTGTTGTAGACCACATCTTAACAAGATTTCCACCAGAACCTAATGCATACTTACATATTGGTCATGCTCGTGCAATTATCAATAATTTTGAATTATCAGAATATTTTGGTGGTGCTACAAATCTTCGTTTAGATGATACTAATCCTTCAAAAGAAGGAACAGAATATGTAGAAGCAATTAAGGAAGATATTAAGTGGTTAGGATATACTCCAAAATCAGTAAATTATGGATCAAGCTATTTTGAAGAAACATACGAAAAAGCTGTACTTTTAATTAAAAAAGGTTTAGCATTTGTGTGTGATTTAACTCATGAAGAAATGGCTCAATATCGTGGTGACGTAGTTACACCTGGTAAAAATTCTCCATACAGAGATAGAAGTGTTGAAGAAAACCTTAAATTATTTGCTGAAATGAGAGAAGGCCTTTATAAAGATGGCGAAAAAACATTACGTGCAAAAATTGATATGGCAAGTCCTAACATGAATATGAGAGACCCTGTTATTTATAGAATTATGCATGTAGAACACCATCAAACAGGTAATAAATGGTGTATCTATCCAATGTATGACTTTGCTCATCCATTACAAGATGCAATTGAAGGTATTACACATTCACTATGTAGTATTGAATTCGAAGACCATCGTCCACTTTATGATTGGGTTATTAACAACTGTGATGTTAAAGCTAAACCTCGTCAAATTGAATGGGGAAGACTAAATATTACTCATACACTTATGAGTAAAAGATATTTAAAACAACTTGTAGATGATAATATCGTTACAGGTTATGATGATCCAAGAATGCCAACACTTGTAGGTCTTAGAAGAAGAGGATTTACACCTAATGCTATAAAAGAATTTATTATGGCAACTGGTCTTTCAAAAATTAACTCAACAGTTGATTATGGAATGCTTGAATATTTCTTAAGAGAAGATTTAAAATTAAAAACTATTCGTCCAATGGCTATCATTGATCCATTAAAAGTTGTTATTACTAACTACCCAGAAGGACAAATTGAATATGTAGATGCAATTAACAATACTGAAAATGAAGAATTAGGTAGTCATAAAATGGCTTTTGGAAAGTATTTATATATCGAAAGAGAAGATTTCTTAGAAGAAAAACCAAATAAAAAATGGAAGAGACTTTCAAAAGGTATTGAAGTACGTTTAATGCATGCATACTTTATTAAATGTGAAGAAGTAATTAAAGACGAAAATGGTAATATTGTTGAATTACATTGTACATATGATCCTCAAACTAAATCAGGTAGTGGTTTCAATGAAAGAAAACCTAATGGAACTATTCATTATGTTGAAGCAACAACTGCTGTTCCTGCTAAGTTTAATTTATATGATTTCTTGATGAAAGAAGAAAAAGTCTCAACTGAAAACTTTAAGGAACAAATTAATCCTGATTCATGGGTTGTTAAATCTGGTTATGTAGAAAACTATTTAAGCAATGTATTACCAGAAGATAAATTCCAATTTATTAGAAACGGATATTATACGGTAGATAAAGAATCGAAAGGTGATGATTTGATTTTTAACCGTACTGTAGGTTTAAAATCATCATTTAATGTATAATCTATGGCTTCAATTTTAGATGTTTTAAATAAAGAACAATTACTTGCTGTAGAAACAATTGAAGGACCAGTAATGGTATTTGCTGGTGCTGGAACAGGTAAAACAAAAACTCTAACAGCTCGTATTGCATATATGGTAGCAGAGAAGAATATTAAACCCTATAACATTTTAGCTATTACTTTTACTAAAAAAGCAACAAATGAAATGAAAGAGCGTTTAATATCTATTTTAGATGATCAAGCAAGATTTCTTAATATTTCAACAATTCATTCATTATGTGTAAAAATCTTAAGAAGATTTATTGATAAAATTGGATTTGAAAGAAATTTTGAAATTATTGATGATGAAGATGTACAAAAAATATTAACTGATATATTTAAAAAATATGAAGTAGATAAAAAAACATTCTCTACTAAATTAGCAGCTAAAATGATTGGTGATTATAAAAATGGTGTTAACAAATTAAACAGCATGATTAGCCCAATTTATAAAGAATATGAAGAACATTTAAAGAAAAATAATTTATTAGATTTTGATGATCTACTTTTAAAAACAGAACAATTATTTAAAGAAAGTTCAGATGTATTAAAATATTATCAAGGAATGTATCACTATATTTTAGTTGATGAATTCCAAGACACAAATAAAGTACAATTTAACATTATTAAAATGCTTGCAGCCGAAAGAAGAAATTTATTCGTTGTTGGTGATGATGACCAAAGTATCTACAGTTTTAGAGGTGCTACTATTGACAATATGTTAAATTTTACAAAAGATTTTCCAGAAGCAAAAGTAGTAAAACTTCTTAAAAATTATCGTTCACATAATAGTATTTTAAAGGGTGCTAATGCAGTTATTAAAAACAATCAATTAAGAGAACCAAAACAATTATACAGTGATGTAGAAGGTTCTATTAACGATGTTATTGTACAAGAAGCATATTATTATGAAGCAGAAGTAAGATATGTTGTTAATGAGATAGCTCATCTAGTGAGACATGATGGATATAAATATTCTGATATTGCAGTACTTTATCGTAATAGTGCAATCTCAAGAAACTTTGAAGTTGCTTTCTTAGAAGAAAGAATGCCTTATAATATTTATGGAGGTTTTTCTTATCTAAAACGTAAAGAAGTTAAAGATATTATTTCATATTTTAGATTTATTTGTGATCCAAATAGAATACCTCACTTTAAAAGAATTATTAATCTACAACCTAAAGGTATTGGAGATAAAACAATTTCTAAAGTAGTAACTCTAATGGAAGAAAAGAATGTATCATTATTTGATGCAATAGATATAATTTATACTGAAAATCCATCTTCAAAAAATTCAGCATTAGTAGAATTTAAAGTAATGATTGAAGACTTTATTAAAGTAATTGAAGAAAAAACTCTTGTTGAATTCTTTGATTATTTAGTGGAAAAAACTGGTTATTTAGATATTCTTCAAGAAGAAGATATGTTAAATAATACAAATAGAGTAGATAATCTTCAAGAGTTTAAATCAGTATTATATAATATTGATGAAAATATTAATGATGTTGGTTTATCTCAAAAAGATAAAGTTAGAATTGGAATTGATGATATTATGTTAGATCAATCATTTGAAGATGATGCAAGAGCTGATGCAATTACTTTATCAACAATCCACTCAGTAAAAGGCTTAGAATTTGAAGTTGTATTTGTAGTTGCACTAGAAGAAGGTATTTTCCCAAGTGTAAGAGAAGATGTAGAAATTGAAGAAGAACGTCGTGTAGCATATGTTGCGTTTACTCGCGCAAAATCAAAAATTTATTTAAGCTGTGCACAAAGTAGATTAATTTATGGTCGTGTAGTTAGAAATAGAATTTCTAGATTCTTAAGTGAATATTTAACAGCAGAAGATGTTAAAGAAAATGTTGAACTTCAAAAAGAAAAAGAAGCAACCTCAGGCGGTGAAATGCGTGTTGGAGCAAAAGTAAATCATAAATACTTTGGCTATGGAAAAATAGTTTCTCTTGATGAAATGTTTGTTCAAATTATTTTTGATAAAGACCAATCTATTAAGAAAATAAAAAGAGATTATCCACATATTAAAGTATTAGATTAAGAAAGGGGTAAATTTATGTCAAGAGAACAAGACATTAAAAGAATGGAACAACTTGTTAAATTATTAAATCAATATAATTATGAATATTATGTTTTAGATAATCCTACAGTTGATGATGTTGAATATGATAGTTTAACAAGAGAATTAAAAAGTCTTGAAAATAAATACCCTAATGATATTTTACCTAATACTCCCACATTAAAAGTCGGTGATTACTTAAAAACAGATTTAGAAGAAATAACTCATGAAGTTCCAATGATGAGTCTTCAAGATGTATTTAGTTTTGATGAACTTTATGAATTTGATGAAAGAATTAGAAAAATAACAAATCAATACACATATACTTGTGAGTTAAAAATTGATGGTATCGCATCTAGTATTCATTACAATGATGGATTACTTTCATTAGGTGCAACAAGAGGAAACGGAACAGTAGGAGAAAACATTACAAAAAATGTTCTTACAATTTCTTCACTTCCTAAAGTATTAAATGAACATATTTCACTTGAAGTACGTGGTGAAGTATTTATGAAAAAGTCTGTTTTAGAATATTTAAATAGTATCCGTAAAGAACATGGTGAGACTTTACTTGCAAACGTAAGAAATGCAGCTGGTGGAAGTTTAAGACAACTTGATCCAAGTGTTACTAAAGAAAGACGCTTAGACCAATTTGCATATACACTAGTTAATCCTGAGAAATATGGAATACGTTCACAAGTAGAAGTTTTAGATTATCTAAAAAAACTTGGTTTTAATGTTAATCCAAATTATCGTCATTGCAAAAATATCAAAGAAGTAATAGAATTTATAAACGAATACGATACTAAAAGAAAAAGCCTTGATTACGCTATAGATGGAATAGTAATCAAGGTTAATGAATTTGATTTATATGATGAAATTGGTTATACAGTAAAGGTACCTAAATGGGCCGCTGCATATAAATTCCCTGCTGAAATAGTAACAACTAAATTAAAAGATATTATCTATACAGTTGGTAGAACTGGTATTATTACCCCTAACGCAGTTCTTGATCCAATTTTAATTGCAGGAACTACTGTTGCGCGTGCAACCTTAAACAATGAAGACTTTATTACATCCCGTGATATTAGAATCGGTGATATGGTAAGAGTTAGAAAAGCTGGAGAAATTATTCCGGAAGTAGTTGATGTAGATTTATCAAGAAGAAGTGAACAACTTCCTCCTTTTAGAATGATAGAATGCTGTCCTGTATGCGGAAGTAGACTAATTAAAGGGATTGATGAAGCAGAACATTACTGTAAAAATCCAGATTGTGGTGGTAGAATTCTAGAAGGAATAATCCACTTTGCCTCACGTGTTGCAATGGATATTGAAGGACTTGGAGAAAAACAAATAGAACTTTTATATAATCTTGGTTATTTAAAAGATATTGCAGATATATATTTACTTGAAAATTACAAACAAGAAATATTACTTCTTGATAGATTTGGAGATAAGAAAGTATCTAATCTATTTAACGCAATCAATAAATCAAAAACACAAGATTTAGATAGATTCATTTTTGGTCTTGGAATTAGATTTGTTGGTGCTAAAGCATCAAAGAGTCTTGCAAAAACTTTTAAAACATTAAAAGGTATTTGCAATGCAACATATGAAGAATTAATATCTATTCCTGACATCGGTGAAGTAATGGCAAATAGTATTGTAGATTATTTTAACCAACAAAAAAATAGAGATTTAATAATTAAACTATTAGAACAAGGTGTTGAACCAACTGAATATAATGAAATAACTTATGATTTATTTTTAGGAAAAACAATTGTCTTAACAGGATCCTTAGAAAAACTATCTCGTGATGAAGGTAACGCAATAATTGAAAAACTAGGTGGTAAAGCAGCATCTAGTGTATCAAAGAAAACATCATTTGTAGTTGCAGGACCAGGGGCTGGATCAAAACTTGCTAAAGCACAAGAACTTGGTATTCCAGTATATAATGAAGATGATTTCTTAGAAATGATTAAAGAATATTTATAAAATTAATGGACGTACCAAAAGGTACGTCTTTTATTATCATTAAGATATTTTTTATAAATTTTATTAAAATAAATTTTGTAATATGTTATAATAATATTAAGAGGTGAAATATATGATTTATACACTAACACTGTCTCCATCAATTGATTATTATATTATTTTAAACGAACTCAAAAAAGGTAAAATTAATAGAAGTCAAACTGAATATATCAGAATTGGTGGTAAAGGTATTAACGTTTCTAAAGTATTAAAAGAATTAGACATTGAATCTATTCCTGTAATTTTGACAGCTGGTTTTACAAAAGATAAAATCATTGAAGATTTAGAATATCAAAAGTTCAATTTTCATAACATTGAAGTAAATGGTAGAAATAGAATTAATGTAAAGATTCAAGCAGATGAAGAAACTGCAATTAATACTAATGGTTTATTTATTAGTGATATCCATATAAAATCTATTATTGAATATTTAAATAAACTTACTAAAAATGATTATTTAGTAATATCTGGTTCGATTCCTAATGGTGTAAGAAGAGATATTTATGAATATATAATATCGCAAATTGATTATAATAATGTAAATATAATAGTAGATGCCGAAAAAGAATTATTATTAAATACATTAAAGTATAAACCATTATTAATAAAACCAAATAAAGAAGAGTTAGAACAACTTTCAAATAAAAAATTAAAATCTCTTGATGATATATATAATGAAGGTTGTAAATTAATTAAATTAGGTGCTAAAAATGTCATAGTTTCGCTTGGTGAAAAAGGCCTTTTATATATATCTAGCAGTTTGGAAAAGAAATATTTAAATAGTATTAATGTTGAAGTTATTAGTACTGTTGGGGCAGGGGATTCTTTAATAGCTGGATTTGTTGCGGGACATAGCACAAATAAAGACATTGATGAGTGTTTGAAACTTGGATTGGCTTGTGCTACAGCAACTGTTGAGTCTATTCATCTTGGAACAAAATATGAAATTGAGAATAAATTAAAAATGATAAAATAAAAAGAAACGATTTATTAAATCGTTTCTTTTATTTTATATTTAGTTTTTTCTTTAAGAATTCACCAGTTTTCGATTCAGGTATAAGTGCTACTTCTTCAGGAGTACCTGTTGCAACAACTTCCCCTCCATAGATACCGCCATTTGGACCAAGGTCAATAATGTGATCAGCAAGTTTAATAACATCTAGATTATGTTCAATAATAATTGCAGTAGCTCCTGCTTCAATGATTTTATTAATCATAATCATTAATCTTTCAATATCGTATTGATGAAGACCTGTTGTAGGTTCATCTAAGATATATATTGTATTACCATTAATTCTTTTATATAGTTCACTTGCTAGTTTTACTCTTTGTGCTTCACCACCTGATAGTGTTGTTGCACTTTGACCAAGTTTCATATATCCAAGTCCTACATCAACTAAAGTTTTCATTTTAGGTGAAATTGTAGGAATATTTTCAAAGAAATTATATGCATCCTCAATTGTCATATCTAAAACATCTGCAATTGTTTTATCTTTATATTTACATTCTAGAGTTTCTCTATTATAACGTTTTCCTCGACATGCTTCACATGGTACATATACGTCTGGTAAAAAGTTCATTGCAATTCTAATTAAACCATCTCCACCACATGTTTCACATCTACCACCTTTTACATTGAAACTAAAACGTGATTTAGTATAACCTCTTAGTTTTGCTTCTTTAGTTTCTGCGAATAAATCTCTTATCGCATCAAATACCCCTGTATAAGTTGCAGGATTACTTCGTGGTGTTCTGCCAATTGGTGATTGGTCGATATTTACAACTTTATCTATAGACTCGATTCCTTCAATTGAATCATGAGCTCCAACTTCGACATTTGATTTGTATATTTTCTTAGTTAACGAAGAATATAAAATATCATTTACAAGTGTAGATTTGCCACTACCTGATACACCTGTTACTACTATTAGTTTGTTAAGTGGAAATTCTACATCAATATTTTTTAAGTTGTTTTCATGTGCATTCTTGATTATAATAGATTTTCCATTACCTGGACGTCTATTTTTAGGTACTTCTATTTTTCTCCTACCTGATAGATAATCACCTGTAATTGAACCTTGAGTATTTGCTACTTCTTCAGGTGTACCTTCAGCCATAACTAACCCACCATGAACTCCAGCATAAGGCCCTATATCAACAATATGATCGCATTCACGCATGATTTCTTCATCGTGTTCTACAATGATTAAAGTATTACCAAGATCTCGCATAGATTTTAATGTTTGAATTAGTTTTTGATTGTCACTTTCATGTAAACCAATACTTGGTTCATCAAGAACATATAATACACCTGTTAGATGTGAACCAATTTGCGTTGCAAGTCGTATACGTTGTGCTTCACCACCTGATAATGTACCTGCTTTTCTTGATAATGTTAAATAATCTAAACCAACATTCTTTAAGAAGTTTAGTCTTACTTTGATTTCTTTTAATACAAGTTTACCTATTTTTTCCTGCATCGGAGTAAGTGTTAAATTATTTACAAAATCAATTGCTTCTAAAATACTCATTTCGGTAAATTCATGAATATTTTTTCCACCTATTTTAACACTTAAAATAGTTTCTGAAAGTCTACTACCACAACATGCATCACAAGTGATTTCTTTCATATAAGATCCATAGTATTCTTTTTGGAATGAAGAAGAAGTTTCATAATATCTTCTTTTAATTAAATCTGCTAATCCCTCTATCACTTTGTTTTTTCGCATTGTGATTCCACCAGTTGAATGAATTTCATAGTGAATTGGTTCTTTAGAACCATATAATATTACTTCTTTTTGTAAATCTGTTAAATCTTTATATGGTTTAAATACATCAATGTTATAAAATTCAAATAGCTTTTTGTATGTTTGCCACTCAATGTTTTCTGTAAATACAATGTTTTTTAAATATCTTATTGCACCATCTGCAATAGATAAGTTTTCATCAACTATAAGTTCTCTTAAATCTAGTTTAAATACTACACCTAGTCCATGACAGGTTGGACATGCACCAAGAGGAGAGTTAAATGAAAACATTGATGGTTCAAGTTTTCCAACTGTAAATCCACAATGAGGACATGAATAATGTTCACTAAATAATAGTCTTTCATCCTCAATATCTACATATATTTTACCTTCAGATAAACTACATGCAGCTTCTAATGATTCATAGATTCTAGAACGTGATTCTTCTCTAATTTTAATTCTATCAACTACAACTAAAATATTATGTTTTTTGTTTTTATCTAGACTGATTTCTTCATCTAGTTCATATTGCTCATCATCAATGATAACTTTTGAATAACCATCTTTACGAAGTAGTTCTAATGTTTTTTCAAAAGTTCCTTTTCTATTTTCTGCAATAGGAGATAGAATAATTACTTTTGATTCTTCAGGGTAAGTAAATATTTTATTAGTCATCTCTTCAATTGTTTGACTTGATATTTCAATACCATGATTTGGACATACAGGAGTTCCTACTCTTGCGTATAAAAGTCTTAAGTAATCATATATTTCAGTTACAGTACCAACTGTTGATCTTGGGTTTTTACTTGTTGTCTTTTGATCAATTGAAATCGCAGGTGATAAGCCTTCAATTAAATCAACATCTGGTTTGTCTACGTTATCTAAAAACATTCTAGCATATGCAGATAAACTTTCAACATATCTACGTTGACCTTCTGCATATATTGTATCAAATGCTAAACTTGTTTTTCCGCTACCAGATACCCCGGTCATTACTACTAGTTTATTACGTGGTACTTTTAGGTTTATATTTTTAAGGTTGTTTTCTCTTGCACCCTTAATAACGATATACTCATTATTCATATATTCAACCTCCTTATCTTATATTATAACACATATATATATTTTTTATAATTTTGTTGCATAAAAAATATGTAATTTTTAATATAAAAAATATATTATTTTTAATTTAACAACTTAATCGCGTGTATCATATTTTGTTGCAATGGCATTGCATATTATCTTAAAAATTGGTATAATATATATAAGTAAAAGGGCCAAATTAAGCCTTTTTTTATACTTGGAGTAAATATGAATAAGAATAACAATGAAAAAGAAAAAGAACCTGTAAAAATAGAAATTGATAATTTAGAAAATATGTCAGAAGAAG
>JAZOLP010000177.1:0-31019 GCA_045653225.1 Bacilli bacterium | reverse complement strand
TTTATGTAAAACCATAATTAATACGATCTTTTTATATGTTTTTACATATTTATTTATCGTTGATAAAGCAATAAATAAGTTTTTATTCTTTTGTTTATTTATGTTTAAAAATAAAAACCGCTTTATTTATTTAATTATATAATTATTTATTTTTGTAGGTAATTATTCTTACATTTTATCGTTTTTTAACTTTTTGCTGTTTTGTTTTTTTAATCTAACTTCGATCAATATTGCTTTTTACTTTCAAATTAAAACATTTTAGTTTGAATATATTTATTTTTGAAACATTTTTTATCACTTTATCGCAAAACATTTGTTTATCTTTAAAATCATTTTGTTTTATTATTAAACCTTTTAATCAAATTGTTTGTAGCATTTTTGCTTTAATTTAAAACTTTTATTTATTTTTAGTTTTAAATTCAAAGTTTTATTACTGCTTTTTTTTGAAAATTATTTAAAAGTTAAATGTTTTTTGTTTTTAAATAAAAGTTTTGTTTAAATTTTTTATTTCACTTGATTTGTTTTTTGCATATATACATACTTACATAATTATTTACAACGTTGTTTACGTTTTTGCTTTTAACTTCTTTGTTCAAATTGTTTTTTTCAGCGTAAACTTAATGCTCAAAAAACGATGAAATTTTTAACAACTTTTTTTGTTTTTACCCCCGGGGGTGCGAATAAGTTTCAACTTTTGTAGTTATTTTTTAATTTTACCTTGTTTTTGAGCCTCATTTTATGTTTTTATTGTTATTCTAGAATTAGGTTCGCGTCAAAATTAATAATCAAGATAATTTTTTTGTTTTTCGCTTTTTTTACTCAAATTTAATCGAATTATGTTTTTATGGTTGTATGTAAATATTTTTGTAAATAATTATTGCTATTTTATTGCAAACCAATTATTATTTTGATATAATGGTAGTGTAAAAATTCAAGGAGGCATATTATGAATAATTTTCCAAAAAAAAGAACAAATCCATTTGAAAAACCTATTTCAACTCCAAAAGAAGAAAAAATAATTATTCCAGTTGAAGTAGAAGAAGAAATTGAAGAACCTGTTGAAGAACTAGTAGAAGAAATCGAGGAAATTGAAGAAGTTTTTGAACCAGCACCAGTTGAAAGAAAAATTTCATCTAAACCTGTTGCAAAACCTACTCCAAAGAACGCTCGTAACACTTCAAAAAATTCTAATTCTCGTTATGACTTTGATGAAAATGAAGATAGGGTTAAATATACAGCTACTATGAGTAAAAAATTAAGAAGAAGAATTAAAATTGTGTGTGCAGATCGCGACATCATGTTTTCTCAATTTATCGAATTAGCTTGTATGGAAAAATTAAATAGAGAAGGAGAACGTTAATCATGCCAGTTATCTCAACTTTCTGTAAAAAAGGTGGCGTAGGAAAAACAACATTCTTAGGTTATTTAGCTCATTTTTACGCAAACCAAGGCAAAACTGTTTTAATAATTAGTGCTGATGATCAAAACAGTATTTTTAAAATTTTCGGTTGTGAAAACTTTGTAACTGATAATGATGATGATTTCTTTGAAAACCTTCTAATTGGTGAAAAAAAACCAGAAGATGTAGTTTTTGAAGTTAGACCTGGTATGTATTTAATGAAAACCTTAAATACAGACAGACTTTCAATCAATTTAACGTTAAAAAGATCAGAAGAAAAGAAATTAAGAGGGTTAATTCAAGATTTTACTAATTATTTTGATTATATTTTTATCGATTTTCCACCTTCAAGTAGTCGTTTGACAGAAATTTTGCTTGATATCAGTGAAAAGATACTTCTTGTCGTGGGTTTAGATCCGCTTGGAATTGATGGCTATAAGAACACAATTCAGTATTTTGTTGATTGTGACATAGAAATTAGTAAAATTAGCCATATTATCCCTATTGGATACCACCCAATTAAGATCACTCCGAACAAGTCTTTAAAAGAGTTAAAAAATCTTGCTGAAAACTACTCTCCAGACGCTATAATCGCAACTCCGATAAAGGATAAAGCTGTTATTCAAAATTTACAAGCAGAAGGTATTTCAGTGTTCGATATTCACACTATGAAAGACAAATTTCATCAAAAGAATAGAGATGAAATTGCAAAAGACCTTACTGAAGTGTATAATTCTATTGTTTTATAATAAAAAAACAACAAAAAAAGCACCTTTTAGGTGCTTTTTGTTATTTTTTTATGTGTTTAGAATGTTCTAACTGGAATTAACAATTGTTTAAGTTCTGAATTAGAATCGCTAGTTATAATTGCTGGTCTTATTTCGCCTCTAAAATACATAGTAATTTCTTGTGTTTCGAATGCTTTTAAAGCTTCCATTAAGTACTTTGTAGAGAAAGCAATTTGAAAATCTTGATCTTCGCTAACTTCAATAGGCTTTAAATTCTCAACAACACGCCCAATTTCAGTAGAATTTGAAGAAATTTCTAAATTATTCGAATTTTTTGATAATGAGAATTTTACAAAACTGATATTTTCTGAGTCAATAAACAAAGATGCTCTATTAACAACTGATATTAATTCTTCTCTATTTAGCTTAACACTCAATAAAAAGTCGTTAGGGATTAAACTCGAAGTGTCTGGATAACTACCTTCTACTAAACGAGACATAAATGAAAGATTAGAAACTTTAAATAATACTTGATTATTCGAAATAAATACTTTAACATCTTCGTTATTATCTGTTAAAACTTTACTAAATTCTTCAAGTGATTTACATGGAATATTAATTTGAATTTTTGAATTAAAATCTTCATTAATTTTAGATGTTCTTCTAGCTAATCTAAAACTATCCGTAGCTATAACTGTTAGAATGTTATCTTTTAAAGTTAAATTAATACTTGTCAATATTATTCTTTCTTCTGAAGTAGAGCAAGCAAATGAAGTTTGTTTTACTAATTGTTTTAATTCTTTGCTCTTTAATACTATTGGATTAGTTTGAATATCAAAATTTGTATTTGGGAAATTATTTTTCTCATAAGCTCTTAAAGTAAAATCAGAATTTTTAGAATAAATTTTGATAGTAGTTTCATCAAATAAATTGAATTCTACCTTATCGCCTTCAATTCTTTTAACAATGTCTACAAAATATTTACCTGGAACAACACAAGAACCATCTTCAATAATTTCTAAATCTTTTGAAGATTCTAAGATAACTCTTACAGAAATCTCTTTATTTGTTGTAATAAAAGTTAAAGAATTATTTTTTGCGATTATTTGAATTCCCATTAAAATAGGGAGTGGTGTTTTTGTAGATAAACCTTTAGATACGTTTTGTAAAGTACTATCTAATAAAGTTCGTGAAATTTCGAATTTCATTTTGTCCTCCTTTATTTATTATTATTAAATTATAATTATTATTATTAGTAATGTGGAAATGTGGATAACTTTACATTTTATATTGTTTATCTAAATTAGAAATAAGGTTATCTACATCTTCTTTTATATTAGGATCAGATTTTATAGCTTCTTGAATTTTCTCGAATGCATGAGCTATAGTGGCATGATCTCTACCACCTAATGCGACACCAATAGAAGTTAAAGTTTGATTATATTTTGTTTTTAAAATATAAACAGTTAATTGTCTAGCGTAAACATATTCTTGTTTTCTAGATGGTCCAGACAATTCTTTAACATTAATATTAAAGTAACTAGAAATTATCTCTTTTATTTTTTCAATATGTAGTTTTGTATTATTATTAACTGAATTTTTAGAACTAGAAATAATTGCATCTAAAGCTAAAACAGCATTATCATAATTAAAATCTATATTAAAAGATACACAATATGAAATAAATCTTCTCAAAGCACCTTCTAAATCTCTTACATTTTGATCAAAATTTTCAGCTATATAAGTTATAACATCATTAGGAACTTCGTCTGTATCAGAAATTAAAAACTTTAATTTCCCTTTTAAGATAGCTTCTCTTAATAATTGATTAGGTTTTTTTATATCTGTTTGCATGCCCCAACTGAATCTAGATTTTAATCTAGACATGATATTCAATTCACTAGCTGGTCTATCTGAAGTTACGATAATTTGTTTGTTATTTTCAAATAAATATTCAAATAATTTAAAAAATTCATCTTGTGAACCTTGTCTATCTGCTAAATATTGAATATCGTCTACTAATAATAAATCAGCTGATCTGTAATAATTATCGAATTCATCAGCGTAAGCGGTATTCTTTTGGTTTTTATTTTTAGCTTTAAAAAAATCTTCAACAAATTGTTGTGCTGTAGTGTAAACGATATTTGTATCAGGATTGTTTTCTAAAATATAATGCCCAATAGCAGTCATTAAATGTGTTTTACCTAATCCGACATCACCAAAAATATAAAAAGGATTAATAGTAACGTTAGGAGATTCAGCGACTTTTACAGAAAAAGTAAAAGCTTCTCTGTTAGCTTCTCCAGTAATAAAATTGCTAAATGTATACTCAGCTCTTAAATTTCTTTTTTTAATAATATTAGTTTGATTAACAGTTTGTGAAGGAGTATTTTGTAATACTGGTTTTTCTTGGTTATTAACTTCTGTTTTAGAAATAAAAGCAAAAGACATAGATTCACCTGCACATTGTGTAAGTAATTCGTTCATCTTTTCTTGATAGAATCTTTTTAATCTGTAACTAATTAATGAATTATCCACTATTAAATAAATAATATTATTTTGAACTTTATATATTTCTGTAATAGGAGCAAATGTTTGATTGAATGTAGCTTCATCATTGGAAGCTTTCAACATTTCCTTTACTTGTTCCCATAATTCAATTTCTCTATTCATAGATTCACCTCTTTATTTATAATAACACAATTTATTAAAAAAAGAAAATGATAAGAATATTTATTTTTCCACATAGTTATAAACAAATTATCCACATCTTTAAAAAAAAGTTGTTATTAAGTTTTCCACTGTGGAAAAGTGGATAAACCTACTAATATGTTTTACTTGCATTTTTCTAAAAAAAATGATAGAATATCGAAGAAGAGGTATATTATGAATAAGATTTTTAAAATATTAGTTTTAATAGTTTATACTTTCGCTGTATTTACTATTGCATTTTTAATTGTATCAGCTACAAATAAAGGTGTTAACTTTAAAGATTACGCTGATGAACCAAGCGATGAAAATTTAGCTGTTATTACTCAAATATTAGAAAAAAGAGAAAATAGCAGACAAAACGGCACTGATTATGAAAAAAGTGTTTATGATCTTTATTTTTATGTAAAGAAAATTCGTTCAGTAGATTTAAAAAATATTTTTATTTATGTTGCTGTAGAAACTGAAGAAGGGATAACTTATGTACAATCTTCTACTAAAAAAGATTTAACATCATCATCTTCAGTAATTTCAACAATCAGTATTTTAAATTCTAGTAAAGAATTTGCTGTTAATAAAATTGAAGATAATGATGGTGAAATAACTCAAATAAATAAAATTCCTGAAAATTTATACATTAAAGTTTCTTACGATGAAGTTAAAGACTCTGAATTAATGCATAAAGAATTTAATTTTAAAATTAAATACGATGATATAGATAAAGAAAAATTTAACGATTTTGAAGAACGTGATGTAATTACTGAAGGTAGCGATTCAGGATGTATTCAATTCAAACAAGATTATTTAAAACTTAAATTTATAAAAATTTATAATGAAAAAACTGATAAAAAACCTGCTTATAACGATTATCGTATTTCTAGTGTTAAAAAAGTTTCTAGCAATTTACCATTAAATGTAAGTATTAAATCTTTAAAAATTGAAGTTACAGCTGAAATAACAAACGAATCTTTATTAAACGAAAAGTATTTTTCTAAATACGTTAAATTATTTGTTTATGAGGGTGATTATGCTGCTGATATAGCAAACTCAAGAACTGTATCTTTAGCTGAAGGTTATAAAGTAGAAAAAGTTTATTTTAATATTGAAGTTGAATTAGAAAACGGTAACACAGAAGTGTTTAAATATTTTGTTTCAACAAACAAATTATTAGATAACTAATATAAATAGAACTGATTTCTTTATAAATCAGTTCTATTATTTTTTTTATATTATAATGAATAAGCAAATTTATTGATATATAATAAGAAATAATGTATAATAATTAAAGCATGGTTTAATAATTGGAGGTGCTCGCATATGAAAAGAACATACCAACCTAACAAACGTAAACATAGTAAAACTCATGGTTTCCGTGCTCGTATGTCTACAGCAAACGGAAGAAAAGTATTAGCACGTAGACGTTCTAAAGGTAGAGCTGTATTATCAGCATAACAAAATTTTATCAAAACTAGGACCACTTCTTGTCACTTAAATGTTGAGGAGTGGTCTTTTTTTTGTGAAATTGGTTAGGAATTAAAATGAAAAAAGAAAATAGAATAAAGAAAAATGAAGAAATTGCAAAAATTGTTTTAAATAAACAAAAAGTAAAAAGTGATTATTTCTTTATTTATTATCAAAAAAATGATGAATCAACAAGAGTAGCAATTTCAGTGTCTAAAAAAATCGGAAATTCTGTACAAAGAAATCATGCTAAAAGAATAATAAGAGAATTAATTAGACCTAATTTATATGAATTTAAACCATCTAATCTTGTTGTTGTTGTGAAAAAAGATTTAAAAAATGTTAATTTTGACGAATTAAAAAACGAAATGTTTCGTTGTTTGAAAATAATCGAAAATAGATTATATAATAAAAAATAATGAAATAATTACTTTTAGGAGGAAAAATGAAAAAAAGATTTAGTTTAAACAAAACAACTTTAACTTTAGTGTTTTTAGTTGTTCTTTGTATTGTTACGCTAAGTTCTTGTGGATCTAAATATGGACAAAAAAATGCGTATTTAGAATATACATCTTCTACTTCAACTAACTGTGGAGGTACTACTCAAAGTTTAACAAAAGCTGAATGGTTAGAAAAATATATTACTGAAGGGGTAGAAAGTTCTGTTAACTCGTATTTAGAATATATTAAAAATGAATCGTTTTATGATGAAGCTGTAAATAATGTTGAAATTATTAAATTAAACGGTACATTAAACGGTGTTGATTGTAAATATGTAAACGCAGATGGTGATGAAGTTAAAGTAAGAACTTATATTGGTAACCTTGAAAGTTTATTAGATAATTATGTTAATTCAAATCATAAAAAAGCAATTGCTGATACAGATGATGAAGAAAAAATTTCAGGTCATTTCCAAGTTTGTTTAATTGAAAATGATATTGAAAATTTTAAAAGCTATATTATAAACGTTTCAAAAGCTGATGTTAATTCGATTACTGACGTAAAAACAGCTTTAAATGGAACAGCTGGATGTTTTGACACATCAAGTGAAAAAGTAGCTGTTGAAAAGTTAAGCGATGTAGCAAACGTTGATGATGTATATCTTTTAGGTGCATTATTCTTAATTAAAATTGATGATAGATTATTAGAAGCTGAACCAGTAAGTTTTAAAGCTGATACTGTTGGTGAATTCTTCTCTTATTTTTGGAATAATGTATTTATTTTCCCTGTAGCTTGGGTTTTATATCAAATTTCAAATTTATGTGGTGGATATTATATTATTGGTTTATTAATTACTACGCTTTTAGTAAGAACATTAGGTTGGCCTATTTATGCAAAATCTAATAATATGACACAAAAGATGGCAGAATTACAACCAGAATTACAAAAGATTCAAGAAAAATATGCAGGTAGAAATGATGCTGATTCTCAAAGAATGATGCAAATGGAACAAGCTCAATTGTATAAAAAGAATAAGGTTGGAATCGGAGGTTGTTTAGCTCCATTCTTACAATTCCCTATCTTTATGGCTGTTTATAACGCTATCTCAAGACTTCCTTACACTAAAGTTATTGAAGGTTCAAGATACAGTTTAAATTGGGCAAATGAATTAAATGGTAATTTATTTGGTATAAATTTATTTGAAGACCGTAATGGTGGTGGTTCAAACCAATTAATTGGTGTAATTATTTTAGTATTATTAGTTGTTGGAACTCAAATATTAAGTCAATTCTTATCTCAAAGAAGACAAAAATTAGCACAAGAAAAACGTCAAGAAGATATTCCAGCATATCGTAGACAATCATATAACCAAACTCAAAATCAATCAGCTAATACGATGAAATTTATGTTATGGTTTATGATTTTTATGATGGGTTCGTTTGTTTGGACAAGTAAAGCAGGTCTTGGTGTTTACTGGTTTATTGGTAATATTTATTCAGTTGTTCAAATGTTTGTAAATAATTATTTAAATGATAAGAAAGCTGCACAAAAAGATTCAAAAGGATCTGCGTATACAATTTATCCAAACAAGACTAAAAAGTAGAGGGAAGAAGCATGAAACAAAAAAAATATTATGGTAAAAGTTTACAAGAAGTTGAAGAATTAGCAGTAGCAGAATTAGGTGTTTGTAAGGATGATATGTACTTTGACGTAATCAGTCCTGAAGGAACTAAAGATGAAGATATGGAAATCGAAGTTATTGTAGATGCTAATCCTGTAAAAAAAGGTAAAGACTTCTTAGAAAACTTCTTAAAAGAAGCAAATATCTATGGATTTGTAGAAAGAAAAATGCGTGATAATGTTGTGGAATATTCAATAACAACTGAAGATGCTAACGGTGCATTAATCGGTTATAATTCACAAACATTAAATGCTTTACAATTTATTACTTCATTAATTGTGAATCAATATTTCGATCGTGAAACAGAATCAGGGTTAATTGTAAAAGTTGATGTTGGTGATTACCGCAAATCAAGAGATGAAAAACTAGAAAAATTAGCTGTTAGAGTAGGAAGAGAAGTAGCAAAAACTAAAATTCCTGTAAAACTTCGTTATATGAATGCTTACGAAAGAAAAATTATTCATAATAAATTATCAACTTGGAGAGACGTTAAAACTCATTCAGAAGGTGTTGAACCAAGAAGATATATCGTTGTTGAACCTAAAACAGGTGATGAATAAAAAAACAAACACACTATTTTTAATAGTGTGTTTTTATATTTAAAATTAATTTGTTTATAATTTGTTAAAAATAATTTAGAACAAAATATTAATTTAATTAATACTCTGCCTTTATACCTAGTTTCACCTTAGGTTTTATCTACAAATATAGAAGATATTGATAGTGGAATGTATGTTGCAAATAAAGTGATTCCAGCAACATTAGAAATAACATGTTCAGTTTATTATTCGTATACTCAAAAATATAAGACTAGACCTTTTGGTAGTGCTCAAGAAAAGACTGATGAATCTGTTCAAAATTGTAAAGCAACAGGTTTTATAATTAACGAAGAAGGATACATGATAACTAATGATTATATGTTAACGGTGGAAAATGAAAGTAACTATCCAAATTTAATATATACTAAATATGAAATTTTATTAAATTATGCTTATTCAGATATTTATTTTAACGCTGAAGTTGTATAGTATGATGTTTCATTAGATCTTGCTATAATAAAAACGGATAATTCATCTATTGAAAAATTGTCTTATGTAATCTTTTTTTGATTTAACAACCCCAGAAAACAAAATATATAAAACAGATGAAGCTATTAATTCAGGGAATTCTGGAGGTCCGCTTGTTAATAAATATGGTAATATAATTGAAATAAATTCTTTTAAGGTAGTTTCTTCTTCAGAATCTTTAGGATATGTGATTTCTACTTATGTTATTTAAATTATATTAATACTGTTAATATCACCAATGAATTGAGTATAAAATATTACAACACTTCTGTAAGGGATTATTAAAACAGCATAATGGTGTTTTTTTATTTATTTAAATATTTATTTTAATAAGTAAAATCTTGATAATTTTAAAATAAATATATATATAAATAAAATGAAAAGATGATTCTAGGCAATGAATCATCTTTTCAAGAAACGAGAATTGAATAAAAATTAAGGACTCTTTGTAAAATGAATACCCTTAATTACAAAGAGTAAGTAAAGTATAACACAAAAATAAATAAATTTAAACTAAATAAAACGTGAAAATGTTTACAAAAAAGAATATATAGTGCAAATCTTTTTTAAATTTGATATAATAATAATGAGGTATATAATATGAATAGTAATTTAGATGATATAATTATAGGGATTTCTACCGCATTAGCAGAAGGAGCTATATCAATTGTTAGATTGAGTGGGTGTGGGTGTATTGATCTTGTTAACAAATGTTTTAAAGGAAAAAATTTAAATAACGTAAATAGTCACACAATTAATTATGGATATATTATTGATGAAAACAAAGAAATCATTGATGAGGTTTTAGTTAGTGTTTTTAAAGCACCTAAAACTTATACTACTCAAGATGTTGTTGAAATTAACTGTCATGGTGGTTTGTTTGTTACCAACAAAATATATGAATTGTTAGTAGTTAAAGGTGCTAGACCTGCAGAAGCTGGAGAGTTCACAAAAAGAGCTTTTTTAAATGGGCGTATTGATTTAACAAAAGCTGAAGCTGTAATGGATATGATATCTGCTGAAAATAATTCGGCTTTAAAAATTGCAAGTCGTGGTTTGTTAGGGTTTATAAAAAGAACTGTTGATGATTTAAGACAAAGACTTTTAGATGTTGTAGCAACTATTAGTGTTAATATTGATTATCCTGAATATGATGATGTTGAAATGCTTACTACAAACCAAATTAAGCCTGGTATTGAAAGTGTTTATAACGATGTGCATAATTTATTGGAAAAATCAAAAAGCGCAAAATACCTTAAAAATGGGGTTGATACAGGGATTGTCGGAAGACCTAATGTTGGGAAAAGTAGTTTACTTAACGCTTTATTAGAAGAACAAAAAGCTATTGTTACTAATATTCCAGGTACTACTAGAGATTTAGTAGAAGCTAAAATTAATTTAGGTAACGTAACTTTAAATTTAATTGATACTGCCGGAATCAGAGAAACTTCTGATATTGTTGAACAAATTGGTGTTTCGAAATCACTAGATATTATAGAAAAAGCTGAGCTTGTATTATTAGTGCTTGATGGTAGTGAGTGTTTAACAGATGAAGATATAGAATTAATCCAAAAAGTAAAAAATAAAAAATATCTAACAATTGTTAATAAAAACGATCTAGGTTTAAAAATTGATTTAACTATTTTAAATAACCCGATAATTATTTCAACAAATGATTATAACTCTATAGATTTGCTTAAAGAAAATATTTTAAGTTTAATTAAAATAGAGAATATTCAAAATAAAGATATTACATATATTAGTAACGCAAGACAAATAGAAAAGTTAAATTTAGCAAAATTAGAACTTGAAGAAGCGTTAAAAGAAATAGAAGATAACGCGTTTATTGATTTTGTGGATATTCATTTAAGAGCTGCTTGGATGTATCTTGGAGAAATAATAGGTGAAACCTCAACTGATTCATTATTGGATGAATTATTTAGTAAATTTTGTCTTGGAAAATAATAAACAAAAGTTTTTATTTGACAAAAATGATTAATTTAGATATAATTTAGTTAATAAAAATAAGCGTTGAATAGAAAAGTATAATTAAAGAAGGCTTAAAGGGACTTAACGATAGTGCGACGTTAGGAGTTAGTAATTGATTAGAAATAACATCTATGAGCTAAGAGAAGAAAAAATATTTTATATTTTAGTAGAACTCTTCGTAAACTGGCGTTAACAGTAATTAAGAGTAAAAAGATTATTCTTTTTA
Source organism: Bacilli bacterium (assembly GCA_045653225.1). Classification (GTDB taxonomy): domain Bacteria; phylum Bacillota_I; class Bacilli_A; order ML615J-28; family CAG-313; genus UBA1737. Next base: position 19,318 of record JAZOLP010000177.1, on the reverse strand, counting down.
AACTAAGGTGGTACCGCGCCTGTTTAGTTTAAGCCTGCTAAACATACGTCCTTAGAATTGTATACTTTTTAGTATATATTCTAAGGCTTTTTTTATTAATTAATGGGAGATTAAATATGAAAAGAACAAAAATTAAACAATTATTTTTAGAACAAAAAGAAGGAAGTGTTTTAATTTGCGCATGGGTAAGAACAAACCGTGCTCAAGCACAATTTGGGTTTTTAAACGTTAACGATGGTTCTTGTTTAGCTAACTTACAAATTGTTTATGATTCAAAACTTGCTAATTTTGAAGAAATATCAAAATTCCGTGTTGGAGTTTCGGTGCAAATCAAAGGTAATGTTATTCTAACTCCAAATGCAAAACAACCTTTAGAAATTCATGCTGAAGAAGTAGTAATGCTTGGTGATTGCCCAGAAGATTATCCAATTCAACCTAAACGTCATACAAGAGAATTTTTAAGAGAAAACGCTCATTTAAGAGCTAGAACTAACCTTTTTAATGCGGTATTCAGAGTAAGAAGTGTTGCTGCAATGGCAATCCATTCTTATTTCCAAAGTCGTGGTTATGTTTATGTTCATACACCGCTTATTACGTGTGCTGACTGTGAAGGAAGCGATCAAATGTTTAAGATTACTACACTTAATATGAAAAAACCACCTTTAACAGAAAGTGGAGAAGTAGATTATTCAAAAGATTTATTTGGTAAACAATCGTTTATCACTGGTTCTGGTCAATTACAAGGAGAAACATATGCAATGGCTTTTGGTGATATTTATACTTTTGGTCCTACATTTAGAACTGAAAACTCAAATACTAAAACTCACGCTAATGAATTTTGGATGATTGAACCTGAAATGGCTTTCTGTGATTTAGAAGGTTTAATGGATGTAGAAGAAGAAATGTTAAAATATGTTATAAAATATGTTTTAGATAATTGTGAAGAAGAGATTAATTTCTTTGATCAATTTGTTGAAAAAGGTTTAAAAAAGAAATTATCAGATTTAGTAAATGCTAAATTCATTAGAATTTCACACCACGATGTTGTTGATATTTTATTAAATTCTAAACAACAATGGGAATTTACTCCTTCATATGATGATGATATCGCTAAAGAACATGAAAGATATATTACAGAATATTTTAATGGTCCTGTGTTTATTAAAGACTGGCCAAAAGATATAAAAGCTTATTACATGAAAGTTAACCCTGATGGTAAAACAGTAGCTGCTGTTGATTTAGTAGTTCCTTTATCAGGCGAGTTGATGGGTGGCTCTCAAAGAGAAGAAAATCTAGATGTTTTATTAAAGAGAATGGAAGAAATGCATGTAGAAAAAGATGGTATCGATTGGTATTTAGATACAAGAAGATACGGCGGTTGTGTTCATTCAGGTTTCGGTATGGGGTTTGAACGTTTAATAATGTATCTTACTGGTATTGAAAACATCCGTGATGTTATTCCGTTTCCTAGAACTCCAAAAAGTTGTGAATATTAAAAAAGGTGTAACTTTAAGTTACACCTTTTTGTTATTTGTTACTCTTTTTAGTTTTCTTAGGGCCTTTAATAGGTTTTACTTCTTCTTCATCTTGCCAAATTAAATAATATAAGAACGCAAGAACACCAGATACAATTAAAGTAATAGCGCCTTCTAGAACTAATGTCCAGAACATGAATTTACCATAACCTACTTTATATAATGAAGATGCAGCACCATCAAATACAATACCATCATCGACTTTTTCGTTAAAGTCTTCAGCATCTTTGTAAGGATTAGTATAAGTTCCACGTACGATTTCTTCTAATTCATCAGTAGTACCATTTTGAATAGCAGTTGTTAAATCGTTAGAGCCACTATGGAAAATAGAGAATGTACATGAAGATAATTCATAGAACCATCTTGCAGATTCGATATCATCATCTAAATCACTTGTTCCTGAAATAGCTTCAGTCATTGAAGTTAAACGATAGATGTAAGGAACAGTGTCAGTTGTAACACCTGCACCTGATGCGCCATTATCATAAATATATAAAGGATTGCTTGAAGCTTGTTTACCTGTAAATGAATATTGAGGTAAGTTTGTTCCGTTAGGTCCGCCGTATTCAGCATCTTTAACTTCTTCAATCATTAAATCTAGTTTAGTTACACCATAAAGTTCGTTTTCGTCAGATTCACCAGTACCATCAACAAACATGAAATATAATTTATCCATCATATCAGCAGTTTTATAATTTACATTAAATAAATATAAATAATATGTGAATACCCATTCTTCAGCGTCTGTGTTATAAGTTGTTTGTGCGTAAACTACAATATCAAACCAACCTGGAATATGAAGAACACCATTGTCCCAAGTAACACCGTTAATGTGGTTTTTACTATTATCAGATGGAGTTGCGTTGTATTCTTTTTTAGAATTGATATCATAGAATGATAATCCGTCACTGATTTTAGCATAACTATCAGCAGTTAATTTAACATAATTTTCAATTTGTTCTAATGAATCCACAGATTTGTAATCTTCTACATGGAAATACTCATTAGCAAATTTAATTTTGTTAGTATCATGAGCGTAATAAGAGTAAAGAATAACTCCAGAAACGCTTCCAATTACAATTAATAGAGCAATAACAAAATGCACTACTTTAAAATTAATTTTTTTCACAGTTTCCTCCTAAAATTATATGTTGATATTTAATTTCTGATATATTATATCACTTTTTTTTAAAAATATCAAGCATTAACTACAAAACTTAATATAAAGTTAAAAAAAATATATAAAATTTAAATATTATATTGACATAAATATTTTTTTTAATTATAATATTTACGTAAAGGAGGAATAAATTATGTATTTATTTAACTTTCAACCCTGGGGTTATATTGCAATTTGGTTGGTTGTTGTATTGCTCGCTATATTCATTGAAGTTGAAACTTCTAATATGGTTTCGATCTGGTTTGCTGCTAGCGGAATAATAACAATGATTTTAGCATCGTTTAATATAAATATTTATATTCAAATTATAGTATTTAGTGTTTTATCTGTTGTACTATTTGTGTTTAGCAGACCAATTGCGAAAAAAATTAATAGCTTTAAAACAGAAAATTCAACTGTGGAATCATTAGTAGGTGAAGAAGTTGTTGTTATTAAAGCTATAAATCAAGGTGAAATCGGGGAAATTAAAGCTAAATATGAAAGATATTCAGCTATTGCTCCTAACGAAACTAACGATATACCTGTTAATTCTTTATGCATTATAAAAGAAATAAGAGGAAATAAAGTTATTGTCGAAGTAAAAAAATAAAGAAAGGAAGAAAAAAAATGAGTTTTTATTTTTTAAGTTTATCTGCTGCTGTTGCGGTTCCAGTGGCTATTGTTATTATTTTGTTAATTATCCTAATTTCTAATGTTAGAATTGTTCCACAAACACAATCTTATATTATTGAAAGATTAGGTAAATATTGTAAAACTTGGGGAACAGGTATTCATATGCTTATCCCGTTTATTGATAGAATTGCTGTTGATGTAAGTGCACCAGCTTATGTTCAATCAAAACTTGATAACCCGAGAAAAATTGGTGTTGTTAATTTAAAAGAACAAGTAATTGATTTTGACCCTCAACCAGTTATTACAAAAGATAATGTTACAATGCAAATTGATACAGTAATTTATTTTCAAATTACTGATCCAAAACTTTATGTTTATGGCGTATCTAATCCAATTAGAGCTTTGGATAACCTAACTACAACAACTATTCGAAATATTATGGGTGGTATGGAACTTGATGTTGCATTAACTAGTAGAAACGCTATTAATGAATCGATGAGATTAGATTTAGATGAAGCTACAGATCCATGGGGAATTAAAGTTAAGCGTGTAGAAATTAAAAATATTATGCCTCCAAAAGATATCAGAGACGCTATGGAAAAACAAATGCGTGCTGAACGAGAAAAACGTGCTGCTATTTTAAAAGCAGAAGGTGAAAAAGAAGCTGCAATTAGACAAGCAGAAGGTGAAAAAGAATCAGAAATTTTAAGAGCAGAAGCACAAAAAGAAGCGGACATCTTAAAAGCAGAAGCACAAAAAGAAGCTGACATCTTAAAAGCTGAAGGTGAAGCAGAAGCAATTCTTAAAATTCACCAAGCACAAGCACAAGGTATTGAATTGTTATCTAACGCTAAAGCTGATAAAGCGGTTCTAACATTAAAAGCTTATGATGCGTTAGTAAAAGTTGCAGACGGACAAGCTACTAAAATTATTGTTCCATCTGAATTACAAAGTTTAGCTGGGTTAGCTTTATCTGCAAAAGAAATCATTACTGAAACAAAAAAATAAATGAAAAAAATTAGAAAGACTAATAAAGATTAGTCTTTCTTTTTGTTTTTATCATCTAAATATGGTATGATATATATATGTTAAGGAGAATAGAAGTATGTTTTTACCTGTTAATAAAAAAGAAATGCTAGAAAGAGGAATCAATCAACCAGATTTTGTATATGTTTGTGGCGATGCTTATGTTGATCATCCTTCATTTGGGCATGCTATTATAAGTAGAATTTTAGAAGCACACGGTTTTAATGTCGTTATGATGCCGCAACCTGATCTTTCTAATCCAGATTGGATGAAAGAATATGGCGAACCTCGACTTGCTTTTTTAGTTTCAGCAGGAAATATAGATTCAATGGTTAATCATTATTATGTAAGTAAAAAAAGAAGAACAAAAGATTATTATACTCCTGGCGGTGTTATGGGGAAACGCCCGGATCATGCTACAATTACTTATTCAAAAGCGATAAAAAAAGCATATCCTGAAATCCCGCTAATAATTGGTGGTGTAGAAGCTTCGTTAAGAAGACTTGCTCATTATGATTATATAAATGATGCTTTAATGAAATCTATTTTATTAGATAGCTTTGCTGATTTAATTTTGTATGGAATGGGCGAACGTAATACTATCGAGGTTGCAGAAGCGTTAGATGCAGGTTTGAACATTAATGATATTATTTATGTTAGAGGAACTGTTTGGAAAACTAAAGATGAAAATTTATTACCTCAAGATGCAATTTATCTTCCGACTTATAATGAATTAAAAAAAGATAAGTTAGCTTATGCTAAAAGTTTTAAAATTCAATATGAAAATACAGATCCATATATATCTAAACCGTTAATTGAAAGATATGATAAAACATTTGTTGTACAAAATATACCTTCATTACCTCTTACAAGAGAGTTAATGGATTGGACATATGGATTAAATTATGAACGAACATATCATCCGATGTACGAAAAAGCTGGTGGTATTCCTGCTATTATCGAGGTCGAAAATAGTATCACTGTAAATAGAGGCTGTTTTGGTAGTTGTAGTTTTTGTGCCATAACATCACACCAAGGAAGAATTATTCAATCTAGAAGTAAAGAAAGTGTTGTAGAAGAAGCTATCAAAATAACAAAAGGACCTAATTTTAAAGGTTATATAAATGATGTTGGTGGACCAACTGCAAATTTCTATAAACCATCGTGTCAAAAACAATTAGAACATGGTACTTGCCCACATAAACATTGTTTACATCCTGAAAAATGTAAAAATTTAGAAATAAATCATGATGACTATTTAGATTTATTAAGAACATTAAGAAATTTACCTGGTGTAAAAAAAGTCTTTATAAGAAGTGGCATAAGATATGATTATTTATATTATGATAAGGATGAATCTTTCTTTAGAGAATTAGTAAAATATCATATATCTGGTCAATTAAAAGTTGCTCCGGAACATGTTAGTAATAATGTTTTACATTATATGCAAAAACCTAATAGTGAACTTTATAAAAAATTTGTTGAAAAGTATAAGAGATTAAATAAAGAGGAAAATAAAAATCAATATTTGGTTCCTTATTTAATGAGTAGCCATCCTGGATGTACTTTAAAAGATTCTATTGTTTTAGCTGAATATATAAGAGACGAAAAGTTATATATAGAACAAGTACAAGACTTTTATCCTACTCCAACAACACTAGCTACTGCTATGTATTATACTGGTGTAGATCCAAGAGATATGAAACCGGTTTATGTTGCTAAAACTAAAGAAGAAAAAGCAATGCAAAGAGCTTTGATTCAATATAAAAATCCTAATAATTATGATTTAGTAAAAAAAGCTTTAATTTTAGCGCATAGAGAAGATTTAATAGGTAATGGACCTAAATGTTTAATCCCAAGAATAAAACCAAAAAGTTATAATAAAAACATTAAATAGTAAGTAAAAAGAAAGAATATATTATTCTTTCTTTTATTTTTTTTTAAAAAAATTATTATTAAATTAACTTGTTAAATACATTGCAATAGTTGACGATTTATGATATAATATATATAATAAAAGAAAATATAAAAGGAGAATTGTTATGGGATATAAAGCGTTATATAGAAGTTATAGACCTACAATGTTTAAAGAGGTAATTGGGCAAAAACATGTTATTCAAACGTTAAAAAATGCAATTAGTGAAAATAGAACTTCACATGCATATGTTTTTAGCGGATTAAGAGGTATTGGTAAAACTACAATCGCTCGTATTTTAGCTAAAGCTGTTAACTGTTTAAATCCTACTAATGGTGAACCTTGTAATGAGTGTGAAAACTGTAAAGCTATAAACGAAAACATTACTACAGATGTTGTTGAATTAGATGCTGCAAGCAACAATGGAGTTGACGAAATTAGAAGTTTATTAGAAAAAGTTAACTTCTTACCAAGTTTTTTAACTAAAAAAGTATATATTATCGATGAAGTGCATATGTTATCTACAGCAGCTTTTAATGCTCTTTTAAAAACTTTAGAAGAACCGCCTGCGTATGTAATGTTTATTTTAGCTACAACTGAACCTCATAAAATTCCGATGACAATCTTATCAAGATGTCAAAGATTTGATTTTAAACAACTTACTATTTCAGAATTAACAGAAGAATTAGAATATATTTGTGAAAAAGAAAATATCCAAATTTCAAAAGAAGCTTTAAATGCGATTGCTGAATCTGCTGAAGGTGGAATGCGTGATGCTTTAAGTATTTTAGATCAAGCTAGTGTTTATGCAGAAAGTGAAGTTACTGTTGAAGATGTTAATAGCGTTACTGGTAATATTTCAAATGTTAAAATTATAGAATTATTAAAATATTTAAATGAAAATAACGCTTCTGGTGCAATTTCGAATATCAATGAACTATTGAACATGGGGAAAGAAGTTAGTAGATTAATTACTAATGTAATTCAATTTTGTCGCGATATTTTACTTTATAAAAGTGTCAATGAATCTTTAAATGATAAATATATATATACAACTGATAAATTTATTAATTTAGCCGAAGAAACTGATAGTAAAAGATTGTTCTATTATATAGATGTTTTAGTTGATGTTCAAAATAAAATTCGTTTTACAAATTCTCAAAAAATTTATTTAGAAGTGGGAATTATGAAAATCGTACATTCAGCATCTGAGGATATTGATTTATTAGGTAGAATTCAAGAGTTAGAATACCGTTTAAATAGCGGAGAAATAGGAGATTATAATAATACATATATACCTTCTTCGCCTGCTGTTGATCAACGTATAAACGCTTTAGAAAATAAAATCAAAAAGATGCAAAGTGAAATAGAAAAAGCAAATCTTTTAGGTTTTGAAGAAACTGTTAATAGTAAATTAAATGTTTTAGAAGATGTTGTTTCTAAAACAAGCGCTCTTCCAAATACAATTGAACAAAGAATTACAATTTTAGAAAACAGACTAGAAGACATTGAAACAGGTGAGTTTAGCATTGTTGAAAGCGTAGAAACTGTAACGAGCACTGTTGAACCAAATAGTGACGAACACATTCAAAAAATTGAACAAAATCTTAATGATTATATTTCTAAAACTAATGCTCTTTTAACTGCTGTTGTAGAAGATTTGGAAGCTTTAAAAGAAACTTCAACTTTTGAAACAAATGATAGTTCTAACACCAATGAAGAAGTTCTTTTAGAAATGATTGATAAAATCTCACAAATTGAATCAAAAATGAATGAGTTAAAATTAGAAAATAATCATTCTTTCGAACCTTTAGAAACAACAAATAAAATTAATAATTTAACTGAAGTTGTTAATGAACTAAAAAATAAGATTGAAGTTGTTTATAAAAAAGGATACACAGAAGTAAGTTTTGAGTCGCTATTTGATGTTGAAAAAAATAACGAAAACGATCTTGCTGAAATCGTAAACGAATTAATAGAAGATTTTAACATATTGAAAAATCAAGTAAATAATAAAGATGCTAAGGATTCAGATTTTTCTTTATATAATAAGGACAGTGAATTTGAATCTAAGGTTAATTTATTATCTGACTTGATTAAAGAATTAGAATTGAAAATTAATGGATTAGAAGTTAAAGTAAATAATGTTCCTATTAATGTGCATACTAATAATGTAGCTGATGATAAATTAGTTAATCAAGTTGCTGAAATAAAAACTAATTACTTTGTTTTAACTCAAGCATTAACTTTAATGAAAGAAAAATATGATAGTCTTCAATTAAATGGTTCTCAAAATTTAATACCGCAAATCGAATTAATCGAACAAAATGTTAGTGCGTTAAAAATCGAATTAGAAAATGTTAAAACTACCACATTGAAAGATGGTGCTTTAAACGAAGTTAAAGAAATGATTAATGCTCTAGAAAAACAGATTGGCGATTTAAATTCTTGTGTGTCAGAAATAAATGTTAAGTCAGTTCAAAAAGAAGAAATTAAAATTGAAAATACTGTTGAACCAAAACCAATTAAAGAAGATGTGATGGTTGTAGAACCAGTGAAAGAAGAACCTGTTGCTACACCAAAGGTTGAAAAAGAAGAAATTCAAACACCTGTTAAAGAAGTTATCACTCCTGTAAAATCGGATTTAATCGAAGAAGATTTAACAGCAAAGATTTATGATATTAAAGTTATTGAAAATATTTTACACGAAGCTCGTCTTCCTGAATGTAAAAATATAAAAAATCATTTGATGAGTGCTTGGACAACTTTAGAAGATAAAGTTGGTGGCCAATTAATGTATGTTGCGAAAATTTTAACTAATGGTTTATTAGTGGCTAATGGTAAAACTCATTTAATTATTGTATATCCTAACGCTCAATTGTGTAATCATATTATGACTCCAAAACATTATGACAACGCAAAAGAAGTGATAAAAACAGCTTTAGGAAAATCTTACGATTTTGTTGCTTTACCAGATGATACTTGGAAAGAAAAACGTTTAGAATATCATGATAAGTTTAGAGTGGGAGATGTTTACCCTGAACTTACTCCTATTAATAATCCAAAATTAAGAGTAGTTGTTAGAAAAGATTCGCCAAAGTCAGATAGAGAAATAGCTTTAGAAAAAGCAATTAACTTCTTTGGTGAAGATGAATAGAAGAAAGGTGAGTTAAAAAATGAATCAACAAGCTATGTTACGTAAAATGCGTCAATTACAAAAAGAAATGATGGAAACTCAAAAACAAATTGAAGAAACTTTATTTACTGCCTCATGTTTTCCTGTAACAGGAGAAATGTTAGGGGCTAGAACTAATTTTAAAGTTACTATTGCTGATGGGTTCGAAATTGAAGATGCAGATGATAAAGAAACTTTAGAAGATGCTATTGCTGCAGTAGTTAATCAATTATTAAATGATATTGATAAAATGACAGAAGAAAAAATGTCTAAATATCAAGCGATGGCAGGATTATTCTAAAATTATGGCAGATTTAGAATTTTTAGATTCTTTAACTAGAGCTTTTGAAATGTTACCAGGTGTTGGCAAAAAAACTGCTAAAAGATATGCTTTTTATGTTGTCGAAAAAATGTCTGTTGAACAAGTTGAAGAATTTGCTAAATCTTTAAAAAACACAAAAAACAATGTTAAAAAATGTTCTGTTTGTGGGATGTTAACGTTAAAAAATCCTTGTGAATTATGTTCTAATACTATGAGGGATCGTTCTAAAATTATGGTTCTAAAAGATACTAAAGATATTATTGCGATAGAAAATATTGGTGAATATAATGGTCTTTATCACTCTTTAAATGGTTTAATATCGCCGGTTGAAGGAATAGGACCTAACGATTTAACGATTGATGAATTAGAAAAAAGAATTAATAATGAAGTTAAAGAAATCATTTTAGCTACAAGTTTTACTCCACAGGGAGAAACAACGGCTTTATATCTTGAGAAAATATTATCTCGTTATGATGTTGTGATCTCGAGATTGGGCTTTGGTTTACCTGCTGGAGGAGATATAGAATATGTAGATGAGTTAACTTTAAGAAGAGCTTTCAAAAATAGAACATCTAATAAATAGGAGATTAAAATGGAGTTTTTTAATAAGATTTCTGAATTTGGAAACAAATTTTTTGAATGGTTAGTTGAAGGTGTTTTACCCCTTCCAGGTATAATAAAAGGCTTTGTTGTTATAGTTGCTATGTTGCTTATTTTGGTTGGGGTTTTGTCCTTGTTAAAAAAATCATTAAAAGTTTTCGGTATTATATTGTCGATAGTTGCTATAGTTATTCTTGTTTCTTATTTATTTAATTGATAGGAAAAAATCATTTAATAAAATATGGGTTAAAGTGGTGTTTTGCATCATATTAACTCGTATTTTTTTTATTTTGTAAGTTACAAAAAAAATTATTTTTCATCAAAAAGAAATATATTTTACCTTCTTGGTTGAAAAATTTTGCGGATTGTGGTAAAATAGGTAACGTGAATGGAGCTATATATTTAGCAAACTTTAATAAGTAGGAGGAAAGTTATTATGGACATTCGCTTAGTGAATTTAACAAAAATATTTGCTGATAAGAATTCAGAAGTACGTGCAGTGGATAATTTAAATATTGATATCCCTTCTGGTAGACTTGTTGGCTTACTTGGTCCTTCAGGATGCGGTAAATCTACAACACTTTATATGATCTCAGGTTTACATGAACCATCTTCAGGACAAATTTTCTTTGGTGATGAAGATGTTACATCATTACCAGCAGAAAAAAGAGGTATCGGTTTAGTATTCCAAAACTATGCATTATACCCACATTTAACTGTTAGACAAAACATCATGTTCCCGCTTCAAAACATGAAATTACCAAAAGATGAAATTGCTCAAAGAACAATTAAGTATGCAAGATTAGTTGGTATTGAAGAATTACTTGATAGAAAACCTAAACAATTATCAGGTGGTCAACAACAACGTGTTGCTATCGCAAGAGCTTTAGTTAAAGAGCCTAAAGTTTTACTACTTGATGAACCTTTATCAAATCTAGATGCAAGACTTCGTCTTCAAACACGTGAAGAAATCAGAAGAATTCAACGTGAAACAGGTATTACAACTATTTTCGTTACTCATGACCAAGAAGAAGCAATGAGTATTTCTGATGAAATTGTTGTAATGAAATTTGGTATAGAACAACAAACAGATGCACCACAAAAAGTTTATGACAATCCTAAAAACTTATTTGTTGCTAAATTCTTAGGTACTCCACCTATTAATATTTTCTCAGGTTATGTACATAATGGTGGCTTATATATTGGTCAAGATAAAATCGGTGATACTGAACTTGAAAATCAAGAAGTTACTATTGGTATTCGTCCAGAAGGTTTCGAAATCAATGAAAACGGAACTTTAAATATTCATGTAAAACAAATTGAACACATTGGTCGCGATATGTCTGTTATTGCAACAAATCCTCTTTCTGAAAAAGATACATTCAGATTTATTATTGAATCTGGTATCGAATTACAAGAAAATACTGATATCAAAGTAGCAGTTAAACCACGTAAATGTTTCGTATTCCATAAAGTGACTGAAGAGAGGTTACAATAATTATGGTTGAAGGAAATAAAACAAAAAATTTCTGGAGAGCGATGTTATATTTATCACCAGCAATTATTTTGCTTTTGATATTTACATTCTATCCAGTTCTTCAAACATTTGTAATTTCATTTAACTACGGATATAACTATTTATTAAGTGGGAAAGGTTATTTTAGACCTTACAACATGGATGGTTGGGGTATTAAAAACTATATTACTATTTTCTCAGAAGGTAGTCCGTTCTTACAATGTTTAATTAACACAATGATTATAGTGTTTGTGTCTGTTCCAATTTCAATTGCGCTTTCACTATTAATCGCTGTTGCTCTAAACTCTATTAAACCTTTACAAAAATTATTACAAACTATTTTCTTCTTACCATACGTTACAAATACAATTGCCATAGGTATGGTATTTAGTGTAATGTTTGAATCACAGCAAGGTTTAATGAATACGATTCTTAATATGCTAGGACATGGCAGTATTAACTGGTTAGGTGGTAACGTTGAAGCTGGTTTATTATTTAACAGCCAATTCTTTACTTCTTTAGTGGTTTTAATTTGTTATATTGTATGGAATTCGCTTCCATTTAAAGTTATTATTTTACTTAGTGCTTTACAAAGTGTTGATAGACAATATTATCAAGCTGCACAAATTGACGGAACTTCTAAATTTAGAACATTCGCTAAGATTACTGTTCCACTTCTATCACCACAAATTTTCTATTTATTAATTACATCGTTCATTGGAGCGTTTAAAGAATATACATCTGTTGTTGCGATCTTTGGAGAAAACGCATCTTCAGTTGGTAGCCATAATAATATGGCAACAGTTGTATGGTTCATTTATGACAAAATTAAAGGCTCAGGTGCTACAGGTAAAACTGTTGGTTACGCATCAGCTGGTGCGGTAGTATTATTCTTGATTATTTTATTCTTCACAGGTATTAATAAATTAATCGAAAAGAAGAAAGTACATTTCTAGAGGTGAACGATTATGACAATGATTATTCTTACAATTATAGCTATAGTTCTTTGCTTTGGTTATTTTAAATTAAAAATTGGTACTAATAAATCATCTGACCAACGTTTAGTTGAACATACTCCTAGCAAGAAAACAGCATTTATCGGAGATTCAGCAGAAGAAACTATTAGACGTGAAAAAGTATTTAAATTCTTTAAATATTTTGTGTCATATTCTTTCTTAGCAGTGCTTGCTTTCTTTATGATTGTTCCATTCTATTGGATGATTGCAACATCATTAAAGACAGAATCTGAAATCGAATTAGCAATTCCTACATTCTACCCACATATTCTAGCTTTATCTAACTATCCATTAGCAATCGAAAGATTAAACGCTGGAAGATTAATTTTTAATACAGTTTGGGTTGGTGTATGGTCAACACTTGGAACATTAATTACAACTGTCTTTGCTGCATTTGCATTCTCAAGACTTCAATTTAAAGGTAGAGAGTTAATTTTCAATCTCTTCTTAACTACAATGATGATTCCTGGTGAAATGATGACTATTTCTAACTATATTACAGTAGTTGGTTATTTAGACGGTCTAGATACTTATTGGGCAATGATTATTCCATTCCTAATCAGTGTTTATTACATTTATTTATTGAGACAAAACTTTAAACAAATTCCGAATGAACTATACTATGCTGCTAAGGTAGATGGTACTGGTGATTTCAAATATCTATTAAAAGTTATGGTTCCTATCGCAATGCCTACACTTATTACAATTACTATTTTAAAAATGATGGGCTCATGGAACTCATACGTATGGCCAATGATGGTTACGACTGTTAAGGAAATGCGTCTTATTACTACAGGTTTAAGAATGGCATTTACTTCAGAAGAAGGTCGTACTGTTCAAGGTCTTCAAATGGCGGGTTCAACAATTGTTACCGCTCCACTACTTGTTGTATTTATCATTTTACGTAAATACATTATGAGAGGCGTAAGCCGTAGTGGTATTAAAGGCTAAAACTAAAACAAGATTTAATCTTAATTTAGCAAAAATATATAAAAACTAAAATATTAAATTAACAAAAGGAGAAAAAAATGAAAAAGTTTTTAACTTTATTAATCGCTTTAATCGCTTTAGTAAGTGTTGCATCATGTATTGGTCCTGTTGCAGGTACTGATGGTATCTTAGATCCAAGCCAAATTGACACTTCTAAAGAAACTGTTGTAAGATTCTACCATGCAAATGGTGCAAACTTACAAGTTGTTATTCAAGACATTATTGATAGATTTGAAGAAGCAATGTACAAACAATATGGTGTAAGAGTTACTGTTGAACAAACAAGTCAAGGTGACTATGACACATTAAGACAAACTATCGCATCAAGCATCGCAACTGGTAATCAACCTACAGTTGCTCAAACATATCCAGACCACGTTTCATTATACTTAGAAGGTGAAGCTGTTAAATCACTAGATGAATATATTGAACATGCAAGCTATGGTTTAGAAGGTTCTGCTGCTGATTCTTATGGTTTCATCGACAGATTCTGGGCTGAAGGTAGTATTTATGACAAAGAAGGAACAATCTACTCAATTCCATTCAATAAATCTACAGAAGTTTTATTCTATAATGTAGAATTATTTGAAAAATATGGTTGGAGTGCTCCTAAAACTTGGGATGATGTAATTGCTATTTGTGAACAATGGAAACAAACAACTGAATACCAAAACGCTAAAAACGAAGGTAAAAAAGTTGGTGGTATCGGTATTGACTCTGAAGCTAACTTCTTCATCACATTAATCCAACAATGGGGTGGTGAATACACTGCATTTGATGCAAATGGTGTAGGTCAATACAAATTTGATAATCCTCAAGCAAAAGCTGCTTTAAACTGGTTAGTACAAGAATTCAACAAAGGTAATACTGTTACATCTACTCACTTAGGTACTAACTACTGTTCAGATGCATTCAAAGCTATGCAACTTCCAATGACTATTGGTTCTTCAGCTGGTGCTTCTTACAACGTTGCTACAGATGGTTCATTCACTACTGGTGTTGCTCCATACCCTCAAGTTGCTGGTGCTTCAGAAGCTGAAAAACAAGTTATTCAACAAGGTACTAACATTACATTATTCGAATGTAAAGACAAACAAGAAGAATTATTTGGTTGGTTATTTATGAAATATTTAACTAACTATGAATCAGCATTAGATTGGACTTTAAGAACTGCTTACTTCCCAACTCGTAAAGACGTTGCTGCTTCTAAAGAATACCAAGAATACATCAGCCAAATGGTTTATGATGATGAAGGTAATGGTAAATATGTTTACGATCCAATTAAAGAAGTTTGTGTAGTTGGTCTTGCTCAATCTGCTTATTTCTATACTTCAATCGCATTCCCAGGATCTGCTAAAGCTCGTACAGAAGGCGAATTAATCATTCAAGAAATCCTTTATAACCAAGAACAATATTCTGTTGATAAAGCTATTAAAGATGCACTTGCTGCATTAAAGAACGACTAATTTAAAAAAGGTTAATTAAAATGTTTAAGAAAATATTTAAATATTTCTTATTATTCTTACTTGTTTTTATTCTTGCAAGTTGTGAAACTTTACCACATACACATAGCTTTGTAAATGGTAAATGTACATGTGGTGAATTAGATCCTAATTATAATCCATTCGAAGATAATTATAATTATGTTACTCCAAAAACTGATGAATTAAAATTAACTGAAGATTGGGAAGGAAAAGATTTTATTACTGACGGTATTGGCGAAGTAACTGTTAGCCAATTCGTTGATGGTGATACTACTCATTTTAAAACTAAAAATGGTCAAGTGTTTACAGCACGTTATTTAGGCATTAATACTCCTGAGTCAACTTATAAAGTTGAACCTTGGGGGTTTGCCGCTAGTAAATATACTAAAAAAGCTTTAAAAAATGCTTACAAAATTGTATTACAATGTGACGATATTAATGACAGAGTAGATACTACTGGTGAAAGATACCTTTCATGGGTATGGTTAATATCTGAAGATGGTGATTCTAGATTATTAAACTTAGAATTAGTAGAACAAGCTTTAGCTAAAGCAAAAGCTAATGATACTAGTATGGCTGAAATTTTCAATGAAGCTGTTTATGATGTAACTATTAATAGATGTCGTATTTATGGTTATGAAAATGACCCTGATTATGATTATTCTAAAGAATCAAAAGCTATGTCTTTAAAAGAAATTAGAGAATTATACGGAAGCAAAGAAGCTGCTTTACAAGAATTAGATAAAGGTAAAAAAGTTGTTGTTTCTGGTGTAGTTACAAGATTAGATGGTAGAAGCGCTTGTTATATTCAACAATATGATGAAAATACAAACCAATATTATGGTGTTTATATTTATGGTGGTTATAACACTCAAGCTGCATTCGAATTAGGTAACTCTATTGTTATCGAAGGTAAAATTGGTTATTACTTTGGTACACTTCAAATTACTGATGTTACTGCTAAAGTAAGATCGTTTGCTCCAGATGATCCATCATCTGCTATTTATGTAGAAGAAATTGAAGATAAATCTGTTATTAATATTAATAATTCAGATTTAATTGGAAGCATCGTAACTATTAACGATTTAACAGTTACTGGTGGTTCTGACTCTGACTCTAACGCATTTACTATTAAAGCTAGTTATGTAAATGAACAAGGTCAAACAGTAAGATTAGATGTACGTGTTGGTAACAATATCAACTTAGTTGGTCCTGATGGTCGTATTACATCTTATTCTTATTTCACAGGTAAAACATTTAAATCATTAACTGCTATTGTATCTTATTATGATTATAATACTGATGATTCAAATGATGGTTATATTCAAATGATGTTATGTTCATTTGATGATATTGTATTCGAATAAAAACATATAAGGAGGAAGAAAATATATGTCTAAAAAACGCAATTTATTTGCATGTTTAATTTGCCTTCTTTTTACATTTGTATGCTTAGTTTCATGTACAGCTGTTACTTTATCTCCTAAAGCAGCTGCTCAAAAACAAGCAGAAGCAGATGCTCAAGAAGTTTTAGGTAAATTAGTATGGGGCGAAGAAGATAGAACTGCTGTTGTTACATCTTTATCATTCGCTACTGAAAACAAAAATTATCCAGGTGTAACTATTTCTTGGTCAAGTTCAGAAGAAGATATTATTTCTAACACTGGTAAAGTTGTTCGTCCTAGTTCTGATGACCCAAGAAACGTATTAGTTGGTGAAGATTTACTTTCAACTGTAGTAATTACTGCTACTGTTGTTGCTGAATATAGTTGGGTTGATAACGGTACATTTACTGAAACAACTGAACCTATTTCAAAACAATTCACATTCACTGTTCTTGCTAAACCTGAAGGTACTGATATGGGTGATATCAAAGACGTAAAATTACGTGCTTGGGATTACATCTATGTTCAACAAGGTGTTGATAAAGCATTAGTATCTAACAGCTCAGTTACTTATAACGTAATGTTAAGTGGTGTTGTTACTGCTAAGTTAAATGCTGATGGCGCTACTAAAGGTTTCATGTTACATGATGGTACAGATGGTATCTATGTATATGGTGATAATACAAACGTTAAGATTGGTGACTATGTAGAAGTTATCGGTGGTATCTACTCATACTATGGTAGCTTACAAGTTGGTTCTAACGTATCTGTTGCTAAATCAAATGGTCAAGTTAAATTACCTGCATATACAGAAATTAAAGTTCAACAATGGGAAAACCAAAATGTTGGTCTAGGCGATGAAGTTATCGGTCACTTAGGTGGTGATTTATATAAAGTTGAAGGTTACTTAACTGAAAACTATAACTCTACTACTAAAGATGAATATTGCTTAGTTGATGCTGAAACTGGTGAAGTTGCATGGATTTACTACAAATCTTACAACGCAGAAATGAAAGAAGTATTAGCTGCTCATGTTGGTCAATATGTTAAAGTTACTGGTGCTGGTTATGACCGTGACTCAAGAATCGTTAAGAACCATTTATTATGGGATGGTGGAATTGAAGTTGCTGAAGCTCCAAAAGTTGATGATGAAACTAAAGCTAATGTTGCTCTTGCTCAAATTACTTTAAATGATTCTTATGATGCTGATTTCGATCTAAATGCTGCTGGTTCATGGAAAGTTGTTTCTGGTACTGGTGTTGAAATTTCTGAAGGTGTTGCTAAAGTTACTCGTGGTGAAGAAGATCAAGTTGTTGTATTAGAAGTTTCTGTTACAGTTGGTTCAGTTACTGTTTCTAAACAATTAACAGTTACAATTAAAAAAGTTGTTCAACAACAACCAACAATTGAATATATCACTGTAGAACAAGCTATCGCAATTGGTTCTGCTCAAACTCACAATACTTATACAGCTGAAAAATATTATATCAAAGGTACTGTAACTGGTTTCTATAACACTACTTATGGTAACTTCTATATCACTGATGGTACTAACCAAATTTGTGTTTATGGTTTATATAGCGCAGATGGTAGCACAAGATATGATGCTATGGAAGTTAAACCTGTTGATGGTGATGAAGTAATCGTTTATGGTGTACTTGGTCAATATAATGGTACCCCTCAATTCAAGAATGCATGGTTCATGGGATTTGTTGAAGCTGAAGCTGAAGGTCCTTTCAAAACTGATTATGCTTACAAATATGAAGTTGTTCAAGGTAATACTGGTAAAACTTTATATTTAACAGGTAATTACAAAAATACTTATTATGGTGAAAGTACAACTGATTTAGCTGCTGCTGCTGATGTTTATGTAGTAGCTGTTGAAGGTGGTTACAACTTAAAATTAGTTCAAGTAAATGGTACTGTATTATATATTAATGTTGTTGCAAGCGGTACTCATAGAAATATTAAATTTGAAGCTGCTCCATCATCTGTATGGAATTATAACGAAGAATTACAAACATTTACAACTCTAGTTGAAGGTACTGAATACTATGTTGGTACATATGGAACATATGATACAATCAGCCCATCATCAATCGATAAAGCTGCTACTTCATTCGTTGGTCATTTATATGATGCTAACCAAGGTCAAACTCCAGAACCTCCAGTTCATGAACATGAATTCGTTGAAGGTAAATGTGAATGTGGTGAAGTTGATCCTGATTATGTAGCTCCAGAAGTTCCTGCTGCTACTTCTAAAGTTGAATTAAACGTTGATGTTTTAGGTTTAGATGCTTATGCTGATGGTACTAAAACTGTTGATGGTATTGAATTCAGTTATATCGAATTAGGTTCATACGGTAATGGTATCCAATGGAGAAACAAAAACGGTAAAGCTTCTTCAATTTGGAACACTACTGCTTTTGCTAAACCAATCGCAAAAATCGAATTAGTTTACAATGCTGCTAAAGCTACTTATAACAATGCTAATGCATTAAAGATTTCATTTGGTACAGATAGTTCAGTTGCTGCTTACTCAACATTCTTATCTACAACAAG
>JAZOLP010000176.1:0-11902 GCA_045653225.1 Bacilli bacterium | reverse complement strand
CTTATTAATGAAATTGCTTCTTCTTTATTTTCAAAGAACATTTTAAAGAAACTTACATAATTAAAACTAACAATACCACATTTAAGTAATAAATAATAGTAAGTTAATATTAAAGCAAGTTCATTATATTCTGAATATGGCTTAATATTATACATTTCCATAATAAGAATTGATGACAAAATAAGTGGTTCATATAATTTTTGATCAATTGCGGTATCATAATCATCTAAAATAGTATTAAATTTATAACGTACACTCTTGTTTTTAGCCCCTTGAATATTAAATTCATTACTATTTATTTTAATAGCTGGGCCATAAATACGTTTTAATAAATCTAAGATATCCACACTATTAATTGGATATTTAAAATCTAATGCGTTTGATCTAATTGATATAAGCATACGTTTAATAGAAGCAATCATTTGTTCTTCTTTATTTTTAGGAGTAAAATCTTTAGTAATAATTAAACGTTGACGTTCAAAACTTACCTTTAAACCTAAATATTTAACTAGTTCAAAAGCATCTTCTTCTAATGAATTATTATAATTAACTAAGTAATCTTCTTTATAAATACTGCTGTAGATTTCAGATTTACCAATTGTCTTGTATAAAGATAAAAGTTCAAGTAGTAAATCACCTGGAATCTGATAATTTTTAAGATAATCAAAATTATTCATATTAATTCCCCTTTAAAAACGGTATTTTCTTAAATAAATATGGAACAAAATAAATAGCAACAACAGCAATAATACAGTGTGTAATCAAATTTGAAGTTCTAAGTAAGAATTCATTTTCTAAAACTACATCTAAATGATTAATTAAGTGAGCACCAAGATATGTAATTAACATAACTGCTCCACCAAAAAGATATCTTATAATATTTATTTTTACACCATTTGCAACTTCAAAGTTAACATATTTTTCTTCTAAGTAAATTCCTAATATAAATCCACATAATATTCCCATTCCTTTATAGAAATCTTTCCCCATATTAGGTAAAAATAGAAATGGTGATAAACATGAAGCAGTAATTATAAATACAAGAAATTTTTTATGATAAAACTTATCAATAATAAATCCAAATATGATAGTAGTGATAATTCCAAGTGTAGTACCTACAACAACATCACCAGGAAAATGAACACCAAGATATACTCTTGATAAAGGGACTAAAATCATCATTAAAACACTGATTATAATTACCCAATTTTTTTTAAAATATCTAACAATACTACTATATAATGTAGCCGTGTTTTGACTATGTCCACTTGGAAATGAAGTACCTGATGCGCCATCTGATAATGATGAACCTTCAAGTTTTCTTAAATGTTCTTTACCTAAATATTGAAAAGGACGCTTTGCAAGAAATAATGATTTAAAAATACCATTTAAATTTATTCCTAAAACACTAATATATCCTACTTTTACGCCTTTTTCTTTATTAATACACCAATAAATGATTGTCATTAATATTAAAATACCAATACTACCACCTAATTGAGATATGAAATAAAAGAAATAATCAATTATAGTTAAATCACATTTGTTTAACCACTCTAAGATGTTCCATTCAAAATTAAATCTAAAAATTTCTAAAAACATCATTTACTCCTTGTGTTTAGTTATATCTTTAGCTTGTTTAGAAAGAGCATACAATGTTTTAACATCATGAATACTTAAAATTGCAACTTCTCCTTCTTTTAAGTTATTAATAGTAATATGACCAAATCTAACTCTAGTTAATTTCTTAACTTCGTGACCTGTTGCTTTAAGCATTTCTTTAACTTGATGATAGTTTCCTTCTGTTATTGTAATTCTTACTAAACTAGAACCATGTTCACGATCTAATGATTCGATATTTACAAGCGCTGGAAGCATCTTTTTGCCATTAACGATAATGCCTTCAGATAGTTTTTTGATATCTGTGAATGTAAAAATACCTTTTACGCGTGCAAGATATTCTTTTTCAATACCACTTTTTGGCCCTACTAACGCATTCATAAACTCACCATCATTAGTAAGTAATAATACTCCTTTAGTATCATAATCAAGTCTACCAACACTATAAATTCTTTCTTGTTTTAGGCTTTCTGGTAAAATATCAAGAATTGTTTTTCTTCCTCTATCATCACTTGATGTACAAACTACACCTCGTGGTTTGTTGATTACATAATATTTTTTAACTTCTTTTTCAATTATTTTTCCATTTACTTCTATTACATCATCATATGATACTTAAGTTCCAAGTATAGTAATAACTTCTCCATTAACTTTAACTTTGCCTGCTAAAATTAATTCTTCAGCTTTTCTTCTACTACAAATACCACATCCAGCAATTCTCTTTTGTAATCTTTCCATATATTTGTCCTCATTTTATATTTAATCATAATAATTATACTAAAAAGTATCATTTTTTTCAAGGTAATTAATAAGTAATGATAATATTGCCCTTCTATAAGCGGTTGAATAAAAAAAAGATGAGTAAATATCCACTCATCTTCTAAAAAACAAGATTACTTTTTAAATATATTAGTTATTTTAATAATTAATTCACTGCATCCTAAACTTATTAAATAACTAATGAATATACTAAGAACTAATGCAACAATTAAAATAACTGGATTCCCCATCCATTCTATTTTAAAATAAGCAATAAAGAATAATAAAACTAATAATGCGAAAAAGATTGGTAATAATTCGAACGCAATATTAATTGTAGGTCCAAATCCTTCTTCTATATTATAAACTTTTATAACTGATATTACAGTAAATATAATTGCTGAAATTATTCCTGTTAATTGTGGTATTAATTTATATTTATTCTTTATTAATTGACTAACATTTAATCCTAATATAATTATGATAATAGGCAGTGAGTTAGCCATTATACCTACACCAGCAATAAACATCGTTGTAAAAAAGAAAGCAACTTTAGATTCATCACAAGAATGACTTACATATTCTCTTTCTAGTTCTACTCCTTTATAAGTTGTAATTTTTACCCATTCATATACTGTAGTATCAATTTCACCAATTGCCATAGTGTATAAAGGATAAAGTGATAAACCTGATAGAATAACTACCAATAGTCTTAAATAAAATTCACCAAGACTTCCTTTAAAATCAATAATAAAATTTAAAAGTCCATTATAAGAATAATCATTATATTTTGAAATAACAACTATTTGGAGCAACAATGAACAAACAGCAAAGATAATACTTAAAATAGGCATTAGAATTTCTTGATAATATTCCCAATTATCATCAGAATAATTTTCTTCATAAAATGAAAATAGCGCATAAACTAATCCACCACCACAGAAAAATACTGCTAGAGCCCCTGGACCACTTATAGATTCAGTCGGAAACCTTATAATAACTGCTGGTAGAATACACCCGATAGTCATTAATAATATTGCTATATAAAATTTAAAACTTTTCCACATCTTTTTTCTCCTTAGTTAATAATTTTTAGGCCAAACGCGAGCCATCTTAAACTCATAAACTTACTTCTTTTTTTAGTCTATTATAACATAATTTAAAATTAAATTTACTAAATATTACATAAATATTTAAAATTTCCCTTATGTAAGATGATGAAATAAATAATGATGAGTAAAATAATTACTCATCATTTATAAAATAATATAAAAAATAAACTAACAATTATAAAGGTAATAATATCAGTAAGAATTCCTACTTTTAATGCATATTTGTAATTTTTAATTTTAACACAAGAAAAATATAAAGTTACTATATAAAATGTAGTATCACTGCATCCTTGGATAATTGAAGATAAAATTCCAAAAGGACTATTTACACCATAATTATTAAAGACTTTCATCATCATAATTAACGAGCTAGATGATGATATGGGCTTTAAAAGAGCTTGAATTATGATTTCTATAGGAATACTAATATAATTAAACAAACTATTTAAAAGTTCAATTATACCACTATTTGTAAAGACTTCGACCGCAAAAACAAGTGCAAGTAGATTAGGAAAAATATCAAGTAAAATCTTATAATTATTAAAGACTCCTGTTTTAAAAGATTCATAACAATTTACCTTTTTTATGATCCCATATATAATAATAAATGCAATATAAATAACAATTACAATCATACTTTACTTCTTCTATAAAATATTCTATCTAAAATGATTGCAACAAATGTAGAAATTGATGTTGCAGCAATCATCATTAAAATTAAATTAACATTAGTAATACCATTATTAAGTTTTCTAAGACTAATAATCGTTGTAGGAATTAAAGTTAAACTACTACAGTTTATCGCAATAAAAGTTAACATACTTCTAGTTGGTAAATTATCTTTTGATTCTTTTTTCATTTCTTTGAATGCTCTAAGTCCCACTGGAGTTGCTGCAGCACCAAGCCCTAAAATGTTTGCAACCATATTAGAACAAATCAGTTCATAAGCAAGACTATCCATATCAAGATCAGGATAAATTTTACTAAGAGGTTTTTTTAAAAATTTACTAAATCTTTTAACCATCCCAGAATCAATTGCAATTTGAAAAAGTCCACCCCAAAATAAAATTAAGATACCAGTTTGAAAAAATATCTCAAAAGCCTTCATACTTGAATCAATCATTACATTGCCTAAGTTATTAATATTACCTGTAATCAAGCTTATAATAATACCACTAATTAATAAAAAACACCATATTTTATTCATTAACCCTCCTATAAGCGTTTGAATATAATTTAAACATATAAATATCAACTCATCAGCTTAAAATACGCCTTTTGATTTGGCTAAATCCATATTCACTTAAACGTTTATGAACTTCCCAATCATTATATGCATCAAGTGTAACTACTACTACATGATTAAACTCATTTTCAAATCCTGTAATTAAAGTTCTTCCTGCTTTTTTTGTATATCCAGTTTTTCCCCCTAAACAGTTTGTAGTATTATGTATTAATCGATGTTTATTTCTAAATATCAAAAGTCGATTTGAATAAATATATGTTTTATAAACTTTTGTAGCAAATACTTCTTTTAGAAAATCTATTTTAATGCATGCGCTATATAATAAAGCTAAATCATATGATGTTGTGTAATTATTAGTTATTCCATCTAAACCATGTGGATTTTCAAAATAAGAATCATTCATTCCAAGTTCTTCTTTTTCTTTATTCATTAAATATATAAAATCATCTAAATTTCCACTATATTTATATGCAAGTGCAAGTGCAGCATCATTTCCACTACAAAGCAGTAAACCATAAATTAAATCTTTTACACTAATTACATCATTTTCTTCTAAGTAAATTCTAGAACCTTCTACATTAATCATGTCATAAGTAATTAAAACATAATCATCTAAATTATAATATTTCCACGCAACATAAGCTGTTAATACTTTTGTAAGTGATGCGGGGAGCATTTTTTTATGTGGATTATTTTCATATAATATTTCATTATTATATAAGTCTAATACAACACTAGATTTTGATGTATCATAAATACTACTTGTACTAACATTTATATCTGTATTTAGTTTGGGAAATATAAATCCTAACATTAATATTAATAAGATAATAATAAAAGATCCTATTAAATGATATTTAATGTTTTTCAATAAGCATCACCAATAATATTGTATGAATTATACTCTTATAATATGATAAAAACCCATAGTCTAAAAACTATGGGTTATTGATTTAAAAATTCATTTATTAACGTTAATACTTGATTAACTGTATTATCAAAATTATTTACATCGATTAATACTTCTGTAACATATTCTTTATTTCTAAACCATGTAAGTTGACGTTTTGCGTAGTTACGTGAGTATTGTTTAATTTTATCAATAGCTTCTTCTTGTGTATATTTACCATCAAAGTAATCAAATAATTCTTTATAGCCAATTGCTGCTTTAGATGTAAGTCCTAGTTTATCTGGATAAAAACTTTTAACTTCTTCAAGCAGTCCTTCTTCAAGCATTTGATCAACTCTTTTGTTTATTCTTTTATATAAAGCTTCTCTATCATCATTTAAAACAATAACTAACGCGTCATATAGTATTTCTTTTTTCTTAGTTCCTTTTTGTTCATTGCTAAGGGCTAATTCTAATGCTCTTAAAACTCTTTTTCTGTTATTTGGATGAATTTCATTAAAAGATGTATTATCTACATCTTTTAATAAATTATGAAGTTCTTCATTTGATAACTCTTGATATTTTTCTTCAAATGAATGATCTCTTGTCTTACCATCAAATGTATAATTACATATAACACTTTCTAAATATAATCCACTACCACCAACAATTAAAGGTATTAAATTATTTTCTTTAAATTCTAAAATTTTAGCTCTTACTAATCTTTGATAATCAGCAACACTAAAATTTTCAATTGGATCTAAGTAATCCATCAAATGATGTTTAACAAGTGATAATTCTTCCTTAGATGGTTTTGCGGTACCAATATTCATATCTTTATAAACTTGATAAGCATCACCATTTATAATCTCGGTTTTAAGAGTTTGAGCGACTAATAATGAACATTTAGTTTTCCCAACCGCTGTAGGACCAGTTATAATTACTACTTTATCCATTAGATAACCCTCTTGAACATTTTTTCAATTTCATATGTTGAAATTTTAACAAGTGTTGGTCTACCATGAGGACAAGTATATGGCATCTTACATTGTTTTAAACTGTTAATTAACTCTTTAACTTCAGATTCTAAAATAAATGTATTTGCTTTAATTGATTTTTTACAAGATAACTTTTTAGCAAGACTTTCATACATAATACTTTTAGAGACATTTTGATTATTAATTAAATGATTAATGATATCGCTAATAAATTCAATTTCTAGGTTTTTGGGAATCCATAGTGGAATTTCTCTAACTATAATTGTTGTACCACCAAATGGTTCAAACTTAATTCCTAGTTTAGAAAGTTCATTAGATTTTTCGTTTATTAAAGGAAGTTCAGAAACACTAAATTCTAATTTAATTGGAATTAATAATTCCATTGATTTATTAGAATCTGATTCAAAAGATTTACTAATTTTTTCATACATACATCTTTCCATAGCTGCATGCTGATCAATTAAATACAAATCATTTCCACCATCAAATAAAAGATATGTTTTATGATATTGACCAATGTATGTAAGAGTATCAAATATAGATTCTACAAATTCAACTTTCTGTACTTCTACTTTAGGAGTATCAAATTCATAGTCAAATTCTTCATCTTCTTCTAAATCTAACTCATCAATAATATCATCATCATCAAAATCTTTAGAATCATTATCTTCATCGAACTCATCCCAAAGCGTTTCAATTGATTCTTCTTTGATAATTTTTTGTTCAGGCTCTTTAATAATGGTTACAAATGGTGTTTCTTCAACAAATACTTCTTGTTTGATGTCTTGTTCTTTCGCTTCATAAACAAGTGATGTTTGATATAACGCTTTACCAATTGTAGATGTAATCATTTCTCTTAAAACTAGTTCATCTGTAAATCTAATTTCTAGTTTTGTTGGATGAACATTTACATCAATTAAAGATGGATCGCAATCAATCTCAAGTAGTGTAATTGGATATTTACCTACTGGAATGATTGATTTATAAGCATCAGTTACCGCAAATAAAATATTTAAGTTTCTAATAATACGATTATTAATTACAATATTAATGTAGTTTTTATTAGAACGATATACATTATTTGTCGTAGTGTAACCTTTAATATGATATAAATCGTTTTTATTTTCAAATTTAATTAAATTTTTTGCAACATCAAGTCCATAAGTTTGTCCCATAAGTGATATTAAATCACCACTGCCATCTGTTTGATAAACTACTTTATTATTGTTAATTAATGTAAATGAAATATTTGGATTAGCAAGTGCAATTCTGTTTATTAGTGTAGTGATATGAGATAACTCAACACTTTCAGTGCTTAAGTGTTTAAGTCTTGCAGGAGTATTAAAGAATAAATTTTCAACTTCTACTTTAGTACCAATTGGCATTGAAGTTACTCCTTGTTCAACCAAATCACTTGATTTATATTGATAAAAATAACCGTTTATTCCATCTGTACAAGATGAAATTTTTAATTTTGAAACACTTTGAATTGAAGGTAGTGCTTCACCTCTAAAACCTAGCGTTGCAATATTAAATAAATCCTGCGAAGTTTTAATTTTAGATGTAGCGTGAGGTTTAACAGAAACTGGAATTTGATCTTTTGTCATTCCAAAACCATTATCTAAAACAGTAATCTTTTTAATGCCGCTATTAATTAGTTCAATTCTGATGTTTGTAGCATTCGCATCGATTGCGTTTTCTACAAGTTCTTTTACTACACTAGATGGACGTTCTACTACTTCACCTGCTGATATTAAATTAGCAAGTTCTTTAGATAATTCATTAATAATAGGTAGACTCATTATTCATCAATCTCCTTTTTCCATTTATTAAGTATCATTAGTGCTTCAATAGGTTTAAGATTATCAACATCTAAGCTACCAAGTTCAGATAAAATACTTTTTTGTTTTGGATCTAATTCTGAAATAATAATAGGTTCTGTATAATTATTTTTTGATAACAATTCACTATCATAACTATTTTTATTTTCAAGTTTACTTAAAATATCTTTTGCACGAAGTGTAACTTTTAGTGGAATTTTTGCAAGACTTGCAACATTAATACCATAACTTTGAAGAGTTGCACCTGGTAATACTTTATGTAAAAATACAAGTTCACCTGTTTCATCAAAGTTATCTGCATTAGCTTCTACATGAACATTTCTTAAGAAAGGTAAACTATTTTCTAATGAAGTTAATTCATGATAATGTGTAGAGAAGAAAGTTTTTGCGCCAATTGAATCATGAATATATTCTAATATTGCTTGTGCAAGTGCCATACCATCAAATGTAGCAGTACCACGACCTACTTCATCAAGTACAATTAAACTTCTTTCGGTTGCATTTTGAAGTGCATCGTTAACTTCTAACATTTCTGTCATGAAAGTTGATTCACCACTTGCGATATCATCGCTTGAACCAATACGTGTGAATATTTGATCAAAAATTGGTAATTTACAACTTTTACAAGGCACATATGAGCCCATTTGGGCCATAATACTAATAATAGCATTTTGTCTCATAAATGTACTTTTACCACTCATATTTGGACCAGTAATAACAAGTACTTTTTCATCATTATATAATGTTAAATCATTTGGAATAAATTCTTTATCTGATACTGCTTCAATTACAGGATGACGACCATCTTTAATGATATATTCATTATATCTTGTAAATGTAGGTTTTGTATAGCCAAATTCTTTAGCCACAATACTTAAACTAATTAACATATCAATATGTGAAATAATATTTGCTATTTTTTGAATATTTGCAGTTTGTTCTTTACACATATTTCTTAACTTATTAAATAGTTCAATTTCAAGACTAAGTGAAAGTTCTGCACTTCTTAAAATTAATGCTTCACGTTCTTTTAATTCTTCTGTAATATAACGTTCAGAATTAGCAGTAGTTTGTTTGCGAATATATCCAAATTCATCTTTTACAAGTGGTAAATATGATTTAGTTACTTCAATATAATAACCAAATACACGGTTATATGATACCTTTAATCCTTTAATACCTGTTCTATCACGTTCTCTTTGTTCAAGATTAAGTAAGAATTCTTTATTGCTAGATTCAACATTTCTAATCTTATCAAGTTCTGTGCTGTATCCTTCTTTGATTACTCCACCATCTTTTAATAAATATGGAGCATCTTCTTTTATAGCACGTTCTAATTCATCACATAAATCTGTAAATAAAATAATTGAATCACTAAATTTAGCACTTTCAGTTCCTTTAACGGATGCAAGCTTAGCTTTAACTATAGGTAAAACACTTAAAGATTTTTTTAGTTGTAATAAATCTTTAGGGCTTACAGCACCAAAACTAATTCTACCTACGATACGTTCTAAGTCATATATTTCTGTAAGTAATTTTTTTAATTCTTCTGTAATAATATAATTTTTATGAAGTTCAGAAATAAAATCAAGTCTAGAATTTATCTTATTTAAATCAACTAAAGGATATAAAATACTCTTCTTTAGGTATCTAGAACCCATTGCAGTAGAACATTTGTCTAAAATAGAAAATAAGTTATTTTTAAATCTATTACCATGAAGACTCTCAACTAGTTCTAAGTTTCTAACCGCATTATTATCAAGTCTTAAGTATTCTTTATTATCATAGTATACAAATTCTTTTAAATGAACTAAAACACGTTTTTGTGTTTTAATAATATAAGATAATAATCTATTTGCAGAAAAAGAAATCGACTCATTTAAGTTTTTAGTAATTCCTTCTAAATAACTATCAACATTTAAATCTTCATTTATTGAAAGTAAAATACCATAAATTTTAGTAAGTGTATTTCTAATAGAATTATTTAGGTTATTTGGTACAACTAATTCTTTAATGCCAAGCTTATTAATTTCACTAATTACTAAATCTATATTATTTGGAAAACTAGTTATTAAAGCATCACCAGTAGATAAATCAATATAGCTTAAAATAAATCCTAATTCGTATTTATCTAAACAACCAATATAATTATTACTCTTTTCTGCAAGATATGATTCATCAATATTAGTACCTGGTGTAATAATACGAATTACATCACGATGAACAATCTTTTTATTTCCAGGTTCTTCTAATTGTTCAACAATTGCAACTTTATAACCTTTTTCACTAAGTTTTTCAATATACGAGTTTACCGCATGATGAGGAACACCACACATTGGAACGCGATCATTTTCAACTCCAGCATCTCTGCCTGTTAAAACGATCTCTAACTCACGACTTGCGACAATCGCATCATTAAAAAACATTTCATAAAAATCCCCCAGTGTAAAGAAAACTAAAGCATCTTTATATTGTTCTTTAATTTCTAAGTATTGACGCATCATTGGAGTATATTTACTTTTATCAATATTTTCGTACATAATATTTCCTCTATTTTTACTAATTTGTATTTATTATATCATAAATTTAGATTTTAATCAAATAATTGTCTATTTTTAGCGTTTCATATGAATATTTACCCATAAAATTAATTTCATCTTCTCCTATAAGGGATAAAAAAAGTCCAATTACTTGGACTAATTATATTTTTTAAAGATTGTAAATAATGTTTTAGTAACTGCAGCACCAACAATGAAATTAACAACTGTTTCTACGATACCATTAATACCTACAAATAAAATAATGAAAGTAAATACATTAGAAGCACCTAATGCATCTTTAAATGATGTAATATATTCTGTATTATAAAAGAATAAACAAAGTGTACTCATAAAGAATATTGTATTAAGTAGTGCTCCTGAAACACTTGCGATAATATGCGCAAATAAATCTTTTTTGAATATTTTATTTAAAGATTTAAAAATAACACCTACTAAAAACCCCATTAATGATCTTGGAATAATACAAAGGATTGCAGTAAAAAATGGGTTAATTGAAAGTAATGTTGCACCAAATGGACTAAAACCAAAAATACATTGAAGTAGGCTTGTAATACCAAATAATGTACCTAAAATTAAACCACCTTTTGGACCTAAACATATTGCTCCAATAACTACTGGAATAACAAGTAATGTAATTTCTAGTCCCATTGGTACTATTCTAATATAACCAATTGGTGTAAAAGACATTAAAATGATTAATGCTGATAATACAGCTAACATTGTGATTTCTCGAATTTTTTTTCTGTTTTTCATTTTCTTCTCCTTTTAAAATATCGTTTAATATAAAATTAATATGATTTTTAATTTAAGAAAACATATAATTTTTTAATGCTACAATCTTATATAGTATAAGTATCGTGCAATATTATTATACTA
>JAZOLP010000175.1:0-6214 GCA_045653225.1 Bacilli bacterium | reverse complement strand
GATGGTGGTGTACTTGGTGCAAACTCTCCAGAATCTTATATTCAAGGTGAAGAAACTCAATTAGTTAACCCAACAAAAGAAGGTTACACATTCTTAGGTTGGTCAACAGTTGAAGGTTCAACAACTTATATTACTAAGATTGCTAAATCTTTAAAAGCTGATGTTAAATTATACGCAAATTGGGAAAAGATTCCTGTTTTCTCTAATATCGTTTACCATTTAGATGGTGGTACAAATCCTAGTAATGCACAAGACAAATATCAAGAAGGTACTTGTTATATTCTTCCAATTCCTACAAAAGAAGGTTACCAATTTGTAGGTTGGACTAAAGTTCTTCAATCAATTGATTTTATTACTCAAATTTGTGAAAGCACATATGGTGAAGTTGAGCTATATGCACATTGGATGAAACTTCCTGTTAAACATGCAATTGCATATGAATTAAATGGTGGTACGAATCCTGAAGGTGCTGCAACTGAATTTGAAGAAGGTATTGCATACACTCTTCCAGTTCCTACAAAAGAAGGTTACGAATTCTTAGGTTGGACAAAAGAAGCTGAATCTACTGAGTATATTACTGAAATCAGTGCTAGTGAAACAGCTGAAGTTAAAGTTTATGCTCAATGGAAACAAAAAGAACAACAAGGTGAAATTGAAGGTGCTGTTTATGTAGGTGCTGGTTTAGATTATGCTACATTAGATGAAGCAATCGCTGGTGCTCCTGAAGGTTCAAAGATTATACTTGCTGCTGGTGAATATACTTTAAGTGTAGTTATTTCTAAGAGTTTTGAAATTTGTGGTCCAAATGCTGATAAAGCTGTTACTGATTTTAGTGGAAATGAAGCATTAATCAATGTTACAAAAGACGTTGCTGGTAATATTAAAGCTGCTAACATTGTATTTAATGGTGTTCACTTAAAAGGTACTGGCGGTGGCGGTGGTATTTCGGGTGTATTCTTCCAAGATGGTGGTGGTATTGAAACATTAACATTCAAGAGCTGTGTTGTTTCAGACATGAATACATTTGTTAAATTCCGTGATGCTACTTCAGCTTCAACATTAGTAATTGAAAATTGTCATTTACATACTATTGGTCAATTTATGGTTTGGGTACAAGATGCAAAAACTGAAAAAGTTATTTTAAGAAGTAACTTAATTGATGCTTCTAACTGTGGTGCTGTAACAAATACTGCTGCTGCATTATTTAGACTTCGTTCTGCTTCATTAGAAGCTTATGATAACTTATTCAAAGGTGATTCATTAAATGAACCTGGTTTCTTTGAATTATCTGCTGCAAATGGTCAATCAGTTGTTAAATACAATACATTTGATTATGTAACAAGAATTGTTTATACATCAAAAGATAATAATGCTGTATTTGATGAAAACTTATATCTAGATGTTAACGGTAAAGCTATGAATAAAGTTCCTGCAACTCTTACTGCAAATGGCTTAACTGTTGATGCAACTTTATGTACAAGTGAAGAAGATAGAGCTGCTCGTTATACTAAACAATTATTAGAAATTTATCCTGATCGTTATTCATTAGTTGAATATGAATTAAATGGTGGTGTATTAACTTCTAGTGCTCCTGCTGTTTATGATAATGAATCAGGTATAGCAACTCTACCAACTATTGAACGTGAAGGTTATTTATTCCTTGGTTGGTATTTAAATAATGAATTAGTTGAAGCTGTTCCTGCTGGTTTAAGTGGAACAATCAAACTTGTTGCAATGTGGAGAGAACCTGCATTAGTAGTTGATGGTACCACTTCTGAAGGTCACTATGAAACTTTAGCTGCTGCACTTGCTGCTGTTAAAGAAGGTGAAACTATTAAATTAGTTGCTGGTGAATATGCTGGTGATGTTACAATCGACGTTGCTAACATTAAGATTGTTGGTCCAAATGTTGGTGTTGATGCAAACAATGGTTCACGTGTTGCTGAAGCTGTTATTAAAGGTGTATTTAATGTTACATCTAAAGCTCAAAATTTAACAATTGATGGTTTATCATTTACTGGTGCTGCAAAAGTTGTTTATGCAGAAAGTGTAAATTATAATGGATTCTTATTCCAAAATAATAATGTTTATGATACTAATGAATCTGCTAAAGCTTGGGATGAATCAAGATATTCTCTTCCTGGTTTTATTCAATTCACAATGTCAGGTAGTTCAACATTAAGCAATGTTCAAATTTATAACAATAGCTTTATTAATGTTTCTGAAGTTAACGTTCTTGCAAACAGAGTAGCTAATATGACTGTTGATGGTAACGTATTTAAAGACTTCGATTTAGATGCTATCAGAACTGAAGGTGGTTTATGTTATGGTGTACTAGCATTTACTAATAACGTATTTGAACAAACTACTGCTGAATCTGGTAATAATGGTATCTTCTTATACTCACTTGCTGGTGGTGCAAATGATAAAACATATGCTATTATTAAAAATAACTCATTCATTAAATTAGGTAAAAATAATGATACAGTATTTACTGGTGCTATTAGCTCATATAGATTCCAAGAAAATTATTCTGAAATTTATATTGAAAATAATATTTTTGATCAATGTTACGACTACTTATACTTACGTAACAATGGTGGTAATGCAACTAACTGGTTCTGTACAGTTGAAAACAACCAATTCTTAGGTTTACCTCATAATCAATACTATGGTTCATACAGAGGATCTGATTCTGAAAGTACTAACCCACATCTTGCAGTATTTACAAAGAACTATTATGAAGATAATAATGGTCAAGTTATTACTGATTTAAGTACTGTTTCACAATACTTCAAACATATGGCATCATATGGTGAAGCATTAACTGCAAAACCAGCTTCTGTTGAAGTAGAACCTGTTGAATTCTGGACAATTAGTTATGAATTAAATGGTGGTTCAACTAAAGAAGCATTCACATATGAATATAATAGTTTAAATAGTACTGCAATTGCTTTACCTACTCTTTCTCTTACTAACCATAACTTTGATGGTTGGTTATTAAATGGGGAATTAGTAAGTGAAATTCCTGCAGATGCTAAAGGTGATTTAGTATTAACTGCTAAATTCACTGTATTAGAAGGTGAGGTTTATACTATCGAATTCGTTACAAATAAAGAAAATGTAATTTGGCCATCTCGTGGTGCTGATAGTCGTGAAGAAATCATTGCTGAATTATTCAAAGACTTATATGAATGGGCACAAAGTAATGGCGAAACAAGAAGCTATTCTGAGTATGAAGCTTATATTAATGAACAATTAAAAGCTTATGCTGATATTAAATTACGTAATACTTCATTAGGTAATTATCCTGCTGAAGACGGAAGTACAGAATATTTCTTCAACGTTCCTAAATATTATCAAAAATGGAATGAATTCTTTGCAATTTTCCATACTGCTATGTTAGCAGTTAACCCTGATCAAAATTTCTATACAGATACTTATGCAACAATGGTAAGATTATATCAATTTGTGGCATGGACATCTACTGGTCAAGGTTACTTCTCTGGTTACCTATCTAAGATGTGTAAAGCTGCTAAGATTCCTCAAGAAATTCCAACTTCTTACCGTGGTGGTCAAGTATTAGCATTACCACAAATTTCTCTTGCAAATGGTCTTGAATTCTTAGGTTGGTATGATAATGCAGAATTTACTGGATCTCCAATTACTTCTTTAACAACTACAGATGCTGGTAATAAAGTATTCTATGGTAAATGGGCTGAAGAAGTTAAAGTTGAACAAGTTGAAATTAATAAGATTTCTGAATTATTATTATTTACAACTCATCAATTAGTATGGACACTTACTCCAGCTAATGCAACTGACCTTTCAGTAGAATTCTTCTCAAGCAATGAAGCAGTTGCTGTTGTTAGTGCAAAAGGTTTAATTACTGCATTAGCTAATGGTAAAACTACTATTACTATGAGAGTATATGGTAACCGTGCATTAGACGTAGTATTTGAAGTTGAAGTTTATGTTGAGGATTATATTGATGGTTCTTATGAATCTGAAAGTTATGTAGTTATTGATGAAACTATTCAATTAAATGCTGTTGTAGTTAAGAAAGATGGTACAACTGGTGCAGTTAAATGGACTTCACTTAATCCTGAAATTGCAACTGTAGATGCTAATGGTTTAGTAACTGCTGTTAATGCTGGTACTGCTAAGATTGTCGCAGAAGATGCTTCTAATCCTAACCTAAAACTTGAATTTGCTGTTGTAGTTCTTTCAGAACTTCCAGAAGATATTTTAGCTCTTGCTTTAGATTCTCATGAAAGTAATACATTTACTAGATACGATCTAAACATTGGTGCTACTTATAATAAAGATATTCTTGGTAGTGTTTCTAAGTTATTAGGTAATAATCCTCTTGTTAAAGATACTAAATACTATGATGCTTCTAACCAATCAAGTGCAACTTATGGTACAATGGCTTCTATTGAATTCATTACTGTTCACTATACTGGTAATATGGCTGCTGGTGCTGATGCTGCTGCAAATGCAAGTTACTTTGCAACTAATGGTTCTACATCAATTCACTATACAACTGGTAATGATGGTGTATACTATTGTATGGATGAATCTAAAGGCGCATGGCATGCAGGTGACTCTGGTGCTTTAGCTCAAGTTGGTGAATTTAAATGGATTAAAACTGGTGTTAAAGTAGGCGCTAATGATCCTATGTATCCTAACTTTACTATTTCTACTGATTTCTATTATGAAATTAATGGTCAAAAAACTTCTGTTAAGATGCCTAACCCTTGGAATTATTCAAGTAGAAATACTGACCATGTTCTAAATGCTGATGGTACAATCTCTTCTAAAGCTGGTTATAGCTCAACTGGATTTACTGGTAGAACTCCTGAATCATTCATCAATGATCAAGGATTACCATTCATGATTAAAGATGGTGAATACTACATGGGTACTACTTGGTGGTGTTATACTCAAGTTTACGAAGGTCGTATTTGTGGTACTGGTGGTAATAGAAACTCTATTGGTATTGAATCTTGTGTTAACGAAGGTTCTGACCTTTGGTGGACATGGCAAAAAACAGCTCAACTTGTTGCTGATATTATGGTAAGACAAAATCTTGACATTACAAGAGTAAGAGGTCATCATTTCTTCTCTGGTAAAAACTGTCCTCAACCAATGCTTGAAAACGATCAAGAAATTTGGTATGAATTCTTACAATTAGTTGAAGCTGAATATGAATTATTAACTAAGTATGAAGGTTATGAAGTTTCAATTACTTCAAATAATCCAGAAATCGTTGATAATAATGGTCGTGTTGTTAAACAACCAGCTCAAACTACATGTGTAACTTATACTATTACATTTACTAAAGGAACTGAGTCTAAATCAATTACTCTTGCTTCAATGGTAAAAGGTTTATATGTAGATAGATAAAAAAATTAAGTAACTAACTAGAAATAGTTAGTTACTTTTTTCTTGAAAATCTTATTATTTTTTAGTAAAATATAAATAAGAAGGTGTTATTATGAAAAGTAAGTTTAATATAGAAGGAATGACATGTTCAGCATGTAGTTCACATGTATATAAAGCAGTTCGTAAACTTGATGGAGTCATAGAATGTAATGTTAATTTATTATCGAATTCTATGGAAGTTGAATTCGATGAAAATTTAATTAATAACGATGATATTGAAAATGCTGTTAAAAATGCAGGATATAAAGCATATAGTAAACAAATGAAAGAAATAAAGAAAAAAGATTTTTCTTTATTAAAATTAATTATTTGTTTTTCTTTATTAATTGTCCTAATGTATTTAACTATGGGACATATGATTGGTCTTCATCTTCCGAATTTTTTAGATGGTACAAAAAATGCGTTAAGATATGCTTTTGCTCAAATCCTATTAGTTATTCCTATTTTAATTATTTATAATAGATATTTTATATCTGGATTTAAGAAATTATGTAAACTTTCTCCAAATATGGATTCTCTTATCGCATTAGGGGCTGTTGCTTCAATTATATATGGAATATTTGCTATGATAAGAATGTATCAAGGATTAAGTAATAATGATTATCAATTAGTGGATGAGTATAGACATAATTTATATTTTGAATCTGCTGGTATGATTTTAACATTAGTTAGTTTTGGAAAATATTTAGAAGGATTGTCAAAAAGAAAAACTACTAATGCAATAACAAAATTAATAGGACTTGCTCCAAAAACTGCAAGAGTTTTG
>JAZOLP010000174.1:0-9444 GCA_045653225.1 Bacilli bacterium | reverse complement strand
AATATTTTCTAAAATATGGTATAATAAGAAAGAATAAAATGCATTAATAAAAAGAGGTGAAAACATGGCTGTCAAAGATCAAGTATTAAAGGTTAAACAATCTTTAGAAGCGCACGATAATATTAGAGTTGTTGCTGCTGTTAAATATTTTGATTTAAATAAAACTAAAGAAATAGTTGAAGCAGGAATAACAGATATTGGCGAAAATAGAAAAGATTCTTTTTTAGAAAAGTATGAAGCTTTAAAAGATTATCCCATTACTTGGCATTATTTTGGTATAATAAAAATACCTCCAAAATTAAACAGTGCCTTTATAGATTCAATAGATTATTTACATTCATTAGATAGTATTGACCTTGCTAATGCAATAAATAAATCTAGAAAAAGAAAAGATCCTCTTAAATGCTTTGTATATGTAAATATAGCGAGTAGTCCAAATAAAGCTGGACTAGATGAATCAAAAGTAATTCCGTTTATTAAGAGTCTTGCAAAGTATGAAAAAATTGAAGTTGTAGGATTAATGACAACTGGAAAAAATACTTTTGATGAAGATTTAATAGCATCTTATTTTGATGCGATGGTTGAATTACAAAAAGAAGTACAAGCACTTAATCTTCCTTATGCACCATGTACTGAACTTTCAATGGGAATGAGTAATGATTATAAAATAGCTATTAATCATGGAGCTACTTTTGTACGTCTTGGTCAAATATTATCTAAATAGGTGATAAAATGGCAATGAAGAAAAAAATAAACAAGAAAAATTTAGGAACTTCATTTGATAGATTATTAAGTTATAATTTACAAGATGATGGAACTGTTGATGATCAAATGATAGAATTAGCTGAAGCAATTCTAAGTGATTGCCCAGTGTTATTAAATTTTGATACTGTTGATGATGTAAATGTTTGTAATAGAGTTTTATCATTTTTATCTGGTTTGAATTATGCAATATCAGGTAGAGTATATCAAATAGGGGCTGAATCTTATTTAATTGCGTCTAATGCCGCTTTTGATGATGGTAGTTTAGAAAAATGGGTTAAAGAATTTGGTCATTTAGATGATTAAAGATAAAATTGGTGATTACAAAAAAATAGTATTACGAAAAGATATTGTTCTTACTGATTTTTTAGATTTTGAAGAACAAAAAGAAATTTATGCTGTTAAAAGTGGAAATGTTGATTTAATTTTAGATGGCGGATATGAAGGTGCTGAAAGAAAAAGAGCATTAATTGGTTATTTAGAAAACTCTAAAATTAATCATGATATAGTTATACTTCAAAGCGAATATGATCCTAAATATGGGGAAATTACTCATCGTAATGTTTTGGGTACTATTATGGCCTTTGGAATTAAACGTAATACTTTTGGTGATATTGTTGTTGAAAATAATAAAATTACTATTTTTGCAAGTTTAGAAATAAGTGATTATCTAATTCAAAATTTGACAATGATATCAAGACAAAGAATGAATTTTAAAAAAATTAAAGAATATACATGTACAGAAAAAAAAGATGTAATAAAAACGATAAATGTTCCAAGTATGAGACTTGATGCAGTTGTCGCAAAAGCTGTTAATTGTGGTAGAAGTGAAGCAGTTGAAATCATTAATTCTGGATATGTTTTAATAAATCATAAAGAGTGTTTAAATATAACACATAATGTGAAAGAAAATGATTTACTTTCAATAAGAAAATTTGGTCGAGTTTTAATTCTTGAAGTACTAGGCCTATCAAAAAAAGATCGTATTATCTTAAAAATAAGTGTAAAACATTAGAAAGGAGTCTATCATGGACTTAAAAAAAGATTTTAAAGATACATTATTAATGCCTAAAACAGATTTTCCTATGCGTGGAAATTTAGGTGTTAACGAACTTCCTATTCAAGCTAAATGGGAAGAATTAAATATTTATGAAAAAGTAGTAAAGAAAAATGAAGGAAAAGAACCATTCTATTTACATGATGGTCCTCCTTATGCTAATGGTAGTATCCATTTAGGGCATGCTCTAAATAAAATTTTAAAAGATTTTATTGTAAGATATAAAACTATGAGTGGGTTCTATGCTCCTTATCAACCTGGTTGGGATACTCATGGACTTCCAATTGAACAAGCGCTAACTAAAAATAAAAAAGTAAATCGTAAAGAAATGAGTGTTGCAGACTTTAGAACATTATGTGAAAAATATGCTTTAGAACAAATTGCTCAACAAAAAATTGGGTTTAAACGTTTAGGTATTCTTGGTGACTGGAAAGACCCTTATATTACTTTAACACATGATTTTGAAGCAGAACAAATTAGATGTTTTGGTAAAATGGCTGCTCGTGGTTTAATTTTCAAAGGATTAAAACCTGTTTATTGGTCTCCATCATCTGAAACTGCTTTAGCTGAGGCTGAAATTGAATATAAAGATGTTTCTGCAACTTCTATTTATGTTGCATTCCCTGTTGTTGATGGTAAAGATGTTTTATCAAATGATTGTGAACTTGTAATTTGGACAACAACTCCTTGGACTATTCCTGCAAACTTAGCTGTTTGTGCAGGCCCTGATTTTGAATATGTAGTTGTTAAAGTTGGTGAAAGATTCTTTGTTGTTGCTGCTGAATTACTTGAAAATGCTGCTAAAACAATTGGATGGGAAAACTATGAAGTAGTTCAAAAAATTGATGGTGTTCAATTAGAAGGTGTTAAATATCTTCATAAATTATATAATAGAGTATCTCCTGTAATTTTAGGTGATCACGTTACACTTGAATCTGGTACAGGGCTTGTTCATACTGCTCCTGGACATGGTGAAGATGACTTTAATGTTGGTAAAAAATATGGATTAGATGTTTTATGCCCAGTTGACTCTCGAGGCTTTATGACTGAAGAAGCTGGTGAATTTGCTGGAATGTTCTATGAAGTAGCTAATGATGAAGTTATCAAACGTCTTGATGAAGAATGCATGTTATTAAATAAATATAACTTTATGCATAGTTATCCTCATGACTGGAGAACTGGTAAACCAATTATTTTCCGTGCTACTCCACAATGGTTTGCATCAATTGACAAATTCAAAAATGATATTTTAGAAGCTATTAAGACTGTTACATGGTATCCTGGTTGGGGTGAAGTAAGACTTGCAAATATGATTAAAGATAGACAAGATTGGTGTATTTCTCGTCAAAGAGTATGGGGTGTTCCAATTCCTGTATTTTATGCAGAAGATGGTTCTTCAATTTTAGATCAAGATGTGATTAATCATGTTGCAGATTTATATGAACAATATGGTTCAAATATTTGGTTTGAAAAAGATGCTGCAGATTTACTTCCAGAAGGTTATACTCATCCTGGAAGCCCTAACGGCAAATTCACTAAAGAAACTGATATCATGGATGTATGGTTTGACTCAGGTACTTCACATCATGGTGCATTACTTAAAAAATATGGTACATGTATCGCAGATGTATATTTAGAAGGTTCTGACCAATATCGTGGTTGGTTTAACTCAAGTTTAATTACAAGCGTTGCGTTAGAAGGTAAAGCTCCGTATAAAACTATTATTTCACATGGTTTTACTCTTGATGGACAAGGAAGAAAGATGTCTAAATCTTTAGGTAATACTGTTGATCCAATTCAAGTATGTAATGAATCAGGTGCTGATATTTTAAGACTTTGGGTATCTAGTGTTGCTTATCAATCAGATATGCCAATGTCAAAAGAATTATTAAAACAAATTAGTGAATCTTATCGTAAGATTAGAAATACATTAAGATTCTTGCTTGCAAATGTGTTTGATTTTGACCCAGAAAACGACAAAGTAGACTATGCAAATTTAGGTGAAGTTGATAAATATGTTTTATGTAGATTAAATGAAGTTGTTAAAGAAGTTCATAACGCTTATAACGTTTATGAGTTTGATGGTGTATATCGTACTATTTTAAATTTCTTAACTAATGATTTATCTTCATTCTATTTAGACTTTACTAAAGA
The DNA here is from genome assembly GCA_045653225.1 of Bacilli bacterium. Lineage (GTDB taxonomy): Bacteria > Bacillota_I > Bacilli_A > ML615J-28 > CAG-313 > UBA1737. The sequence continues at coordinate 5,471 of JAZOLP010000174.1, read as the reverse complement.
TATCTTATATATTCATGCAGCTAATAGTAAAGAAAGAAGAAGTATTCAAACTGTTTTCTATGAATGCTTAAAAGCTATTACAACAATGCTTACTCCAATTCTTCCTCATACTATGGAAGAAGTGTATAGCTATATGCCTGGTGAAAAACTAGAATCAATCTATTTATGTGATATGGTTAAACCAGTATATTACGATGGTAGTGAAGCTATTATAGCTAAATTTAATAAATTTATGACATTAAGAGACGATGTGTTAAAAGCATTAGAAGCTGCTCGTAATGAAAAAGTTATTGGTAAGAGTTTAAATGCTCATTTAGTTATTTGTTTAAATGATGAAATGGCAAAAGAATTAAAAGACTTTGATTTAAATTTAAGTCAAGTATTCATTGTTTCTAAATGCGATATTGTTCAAAATTTAGAAGATGGTACAGAATATCCAACAGCTAAAATAAAAGTAACAGCATGTGAAGGTGTTACTTGTGCAAGATGTTGGCAAATTGTTGATAACGTAAACGAAGATTGTTTATGTGAACGTTGTCAAAAAATTGTAAAATAAGTTAAAAAAATTTTTTGGAAAAGAGGTACTTGGAATGATTATTCATTTTTTCAGAGAAAGAACTAAACCACGTATAGATTTCTATCAATTAGTTGATGGATATTTTGACAATTTAGAAAATTGTGTAATTAAATCTAATGATGATGAATTAGAAATTTCAATTAATATGAATAATTTTGATTTTACATATAAATTTTTGATTACAAAACGTTCAAGAGTTTCAAGTTTATATCGTTTAAATCGTGATTATACAAACTTACATTTCTTATGTGAAGTCCCAAGTGTTCTACCTCAATATATTAGCAGACTAATATTTAAACAAATTAGTGAAATTTGTGAAAAGTTTGAACTAGCGATTTATTGTGATCTATTTGATAATATTCATCAATTTGATATGTTTGAACTTATTACTGCATTAGGTAAGGATAGATTAAACTATTTAGAAGAACACGAAAATGTAGAAACTTATAAAATGCCTATGCCAGTATTAAATGAAATGTGCTGCTATCAATCTATGATCAATGAATTACCTAGTTTAGTAAAAGGCGATTGTATTGTTAAAAAATATAACATCTTAAAAGAAAAAAGAACTGGTGTTATATGTACTAGCATTAGTTGGAAAGTAGGAACTCCTACTTTGTTCCCTCCACATTTAAATTATGTACAAGTTGAGGAAGAGGAAAATTTAGTTGCATTAGTTCCTGTTGAAATATTCTACAAGTATGTTGAAAAACTAATGAATGAAGTTAAAGATGTTGATTTTAAATTATTATATTTAAATGAAAAAACAGCTTTAAAAGCAAAAAAACTAATTAAAAAGATGCGAAAAGCAGTTGTATCATATATTAATTTTGAAGAAATCAAAATTACAAATTTAATAGAAAGTTAGGAGATTATTATGAAAGTTAATAAATTAATTGACCATACTGTATTAAAAGCTTTTGCTACAGAAGAAGAAATTTTAAAATTATGTGCAGAAGCAAAAGAATATGATTTTAAGAGTGTTTGTGTAAATCCAGTTAATGTTGCACTTGCTAAAAAAGCATTAGAAGGTAGTGACGTTCTAGTTTGTACTGTTGTTGGTTTTCCACTAGGTGCTAATACAAAAGAAATTAAAGCATTAGAAACTTTAGATGCTATTAAAAATGGTGCTGATGAAATCGATATGGTTATTAATATCGGTAAAGCTAAAGAACACGATTTCGAATATATTGAAGATGAAATTAAATGTGTAGTAACTGCTTCTGCTGGGAAAACTACTAAAGTAATCATTGAAACTTGTTATTTATCAGATGAAGAAAAAGTTGAATGTTGTAAAGCTGCTAAAGCTGCTGGTGCAACTTTCGTGAAAACTTCTACAGGATTTGGTACAGGTGGTGCTACAGCTGCTGATATTAAATTAATGCGTGAAACTGTTGGTGCTGAAATGGGTGTAAAAGCTAGTGGAGGCGTAAGAAGTTTTGATGATGTTAAAGTAATGGTTGAAAATGGTGCAACAAGAATTGGTGCTTCTAGTGGTATCCAAATTATGAAAGATGCATCTAATGTAGGTGAATAAGATGATTAAAGCTACTCCACATATTGAAGTAACACAAGAAGGCAAAATTGCTAAAACTGTTTTAATGCCTGGTGATCCACTTCGTGCAAAATTTATTGCAGAAAATTTCTTAGAAGATGTTGAGCAATTTAATTCTGTTCGTGGAATGCTAGGATTTACAGGAACTTATAAAGGTCATAAAGTTTCTGTAATGGGTTCTGGTATGGGTATGCCTAGTATTGGGATTTATTCTTATGAATTATTTAGTGTATACGGTGTAGAGAGAATTATTCGTATTGGTTCTGCAGGGGCATATGATGCATCTTGTAATGTTTATGATGTTGTAGTTTGTAAAGATGCATATTCTGAATCTAATTATGCACGTTTACAAAATGGTGAGACTAAAAATCATTTAGAAGCAACTAAAGAATTAACTAATACAATTCTTGAAACAGCAAAAGAACAAAATATTAATGTACATTTTGGTACAATTCATTCTTCTGATGTATTTTATGGTACAGATGAAAATCTATGGATAAGATTAAATAAAGAAGAAGGTTGTTTAGCAGTAGAAATGGAAAGTTTTGCTCTATTCCATAATGCTAATCATTTAGGTAAAAGTGCAGCTTGTATTTTAACAATTTCTGATTCATTTGTTACTCATGAAGCTACTTCTGCGAAAGAACGTCAAGAAGCTTTTGCAACTATGATGAAATTAGCATTAGAAACAGCTATTAAATATTAAAAAAGATTAAACCACTATTTAAAAATAGTGGTTTTATTGTAACTAGAAAGGAGTTATTATGGATATAATCAATATACAAAATCATGATTTGTATTATAACTATGATAGCAGGTTTAAAACTATTTCTGTTTGTTTGTATTTTTATTTTCCTATAAATGAAAAGTATATTCCTGAAATAGCTATGATGTCTCAAATGATGCAGAAAACTTCACTAAGTTATCCTACAGAAGAAAGTTTTGCGTATTATTTAAAAAGTATATATGATGGGTCTTTCGTAATTTCATCTTCTCGCACTGGTAAGATGCAAAGTGTTAGAGTATCTATGAGTTTTGTTAATCCTAAATATCTTAATGCTGATATTAATGTGTTAGAAAAATCAATTAAATTTTTATTTGATACAATTTTAAATCCTGATTTTACAAAAGATAAATTAAAATTAGAAAAAGAAATTTTAATTCAATATCATCAAAATATTTATAATAATAAATCAAAATTTGCAGCATTAAACTTTAATAATGTAATGTATGAGGGTGAAGTTGAAACAATTAATCAATATGGGAATATCGATTTAGTTGAAAAAGTAACAATTGATTCTATAAAAGAAGCTTATAGATATTTAATTACTTCACCAAGTTATTTATTTGTTACAGGTGATATTGAAAAAGATATTATAGTAAATGAAATTGAAAAATATGATTTATCTATCTTTAAGAAATATCAATTACATGATGGATTAGAATTTGTTGATAATTATAATAAAGATATTGCGTTTGTTAATGAAGTAGTTGATGAACAAGATATTAACCAAACTATATTATTTATGGGATATAGAAGTAAAATTAGAAGAAATACTAAATATCGTTATGCATTTTCCTTTTTATCAGCGATGCTTGGAGAATACTTTCATTCTACTTTATTCCAAGTTATACGAGAAGAACATAATTTAGCTTATTCAATTGGAACTCAAACACAAATTAATAAAGGTGCAATTCATGTTTTTGCACGAATTTCAAAAGATAAAATAGAGATTGTGAAAAAATTAATAATTGAAGAAATTGAAAAATATCAAGATGGAATTATCGATGAAGAGACATTTGAATTAACAAAAACACAAAAAATTAATGATGTACTTAAAAATGGAGATTCGCCATTTAATCCATTATTTGATTTACAAGAAGAATTAATGGGGTTTGGAAAAATTAATGATGATGTGATAATTGAAAATATTAAAGCATTAACTATTAACGATATAAAAGAAGTTGCAAATATGATGGTTTTAGATACTATTTACATATTGAAAGGTAAAGCATAATATGAAAAAAATTGTTAATGAATTACTAAATGAAACATATTATAAAACTACTTTATCTAACGGATTGACTGTTTATTTATATCCTAAACCATTAATAAAAAGATCATACGCTATGTTAACTGTTAAGTATGGTTCTATTCATCAAGAGTTTACAATTTCTAATAATGATAAAATTATTACTACCCCTGCCGGTGTTGCACACTTTTTGGAACACAAGATGTTTGAAATGCCTAATGATGTTGATGCGAGTAATTTATTTGCGGAACTTGGTGCTGATGTTAATGCGTATACTTCTCACGAAAATACATCATATTATTTTCAAACAGTTATGAACTTTGAAAAGTCTTTGGAACTTTTATTAGACTTTGTACAAACTCCTTGTTTTATTGAAGAATCTGTTGAAGCCGAGAAACTAATTATTGAACAAGAAATTATGTCATCACTTGATAAACCTAGCAGTGTATGTTATCATGGTATCTTAAGAAATTTATTTGAAAAAAATAAAATTATTGATGATATTGGTGGCACTAGGGAATCAATTAAATTAATAAATAAAGATATACTACAAATGTGTTATAATACATTTTATCACCCATCAAATATGATTTTAGTTGTTGCAGGTAATTTTGACCTTGATAAAACTTTAGATTTAATAAAAATAAATCAAATGAATAAGGATTTTAATCCATATTTAAACCCTCAAGTGATCGTTTATAATGAAGAAAATAAAGTAAACAAAGAATATGACAGTTTTATGATGGACGTCAATATTAGTTCTGTTAGTGTTGGCTTAAAACTTGATTTAAGAGATAAGACTCCTCAAGAAATTTTGAAGATCGCGGTTTTATTTGATTTTATTTTAGAAGAAAGATTTGACTACTCATCTGAAAATTATCAAAAGTGGCTTAGAAATCATATTATTGATTATACATTTACATTTAATTTTTCATTATGTAAAACACATGCTTATATAACAATAGATGGACAAGCTTTTGACTCTAATGTCTTTATTGATGTAATGCGAAAAGAACTTCTAAATATACCGAATATAGTTTTTGAAAAAGATAGATTTGATACATTTGTTAGAAGTCATATTGCTTATCAAATTAGAAAATTTAATTCAGTAGAAGCTATTGCTAATTCCTTAAATGATGAAGCAATCGATGGTACTGAACTTTTTGATAAATTAAAAACTTTACAAAATTTGAAAATAGAAGACATTTGTGAAGTTTATGAATATTTTACAGAAGAGGCTATCTCATCTTTTGTTGTTAATCCAAAACAAAATTAGTCTATAAACATTTTTTTGTTTATAGACTTT
>JAZOLP010000173.1:0-1981 GCA_045653225.1 Bacilli bacterium | reverse complement strand
TAGCAAAGACAATAGCAAAGAACGCCCAAAAATAGAATTGGGTGAACAATAGTGGCGAATTTTCATTAAACGCAAATGTCCTTGATAAGAAAGATAGTATTAAATCCATTGTTTATAGATTAAAGATATATCCGTTGTCGGGATTAAATTAAAGTGTGTTTAATTTTTCTAATAGGTTTATTGTTTATAAAGTTAATATATTGTAAGACAGTTAAGTAGCTATTTTATTTTTAATACTTTTTAATACGAGTAAATAAACCATTTGGTTGTTTTGCATAATTATGCGATATTATAAATTGATCAACTATTTGAAATTAAGTAAATTCAACTCTTTTTCTTACTTTTATTAAAATTAAAATTTAATTCCGCCAACGGGTTAGTATTATTATTTTTTCATTTTTCGTCTTAATTTTTATTATTCATTTTTCATTTTTCATTTCATAAAGTTTATAACCTTCCATAAGGTCTTTCCATAACATCTTGCTTGCATAATCAGCTCCTATATTAGTGAAGTGTATATAATCAGAACCAGCTAATTGTGGTCTAGTATTAACCCATTCAACCATTGAATTTTTTCCTCCCATAGCCGCATAGAGATCCCAATATGCTACATTCTTGCTTAAACACATTGTTTTTAATGCATTTATGAATTTAGGTAAATGTGGGTAAGTTTGCATTTTTCCATCAATGTTAGTTGACATATCTGATGGTCCAATAAATAATATTTTAGATAGAGGAGATAAGTTTTGAAAATAATCAATTTGTCGAGCTAATTGTTTGCAATATGTATTTATAGCTTTATTTGATTTTGTGAACGGAACACTATTGCCTCCAAATTGTAGTATAATTAGAGCAATATTGTTTTCTTTGTAATAGTATTCTAAACTTTTGGTATTTATAGAAGAAAATATCGTACCAGAACATCCTCGCATAGGAGCATTGTCTAGTTGTATTCCTATGTTACTACCATCAAGCATAAAACCATGAATTAAAGCTTTGCCTTGTATTGTAATTGAAACTTTAGATGTTGAATCTGGTAGATTAAATGTAATAGAATTATTTTTAACAATGGCATCTTCAATTGTTTCTTCATCTTCGATACTCAAAATAGCATTAATTTCACTTTCTATTTCATCAAGTAAAATAGTTATTCTATCAAAGTATTTTGTATTTTCTAAAGTTCCTTTATAATTAGGATTATAAAAAGTAAAAGTAGTAGTTGAAGAGTTTAGTTTGGCTGTTTGTCCTAGTGGACCATAATTTCGGGTTTCCATGTGCATATTTTTCGAACCATAAGCTGTGTATCTAGCAAGTTTTGTTGAACATTTTTGACCAATAGAAGCAGCAGGAATGGTTTGAATAGCTGGTATTAGTCCAACACCATAGCCTCCAAATTTTTTTTGAAGAGATGCTCTTAACCAATTAGACATACGGTCACTTTCGATTTGAGAATCTCCATAATGAATAATACGCACTTTTTGTTTTTTTGCATTTTCTAGGGCATCAAATACAGAAAAAATCCATTCTATGCTATCATTTGGATAAGATAGAGATAGATTGTGAACTAGAATATCACGACGAACTTTTTTGTACTTTGATTCTATCTCTTTTTCTAATTCTTTTTTTAGTAATTTAAGTAGAGCCTCTTTGCCAAAAAATATTTGATCAATATCTACTAATTCTTTATCACTATATTCTATATTACCTTGCATCACCTTTTGTGGCGAGGGAAATTCGATATTTGTTTTGCCAATATTAAAGCCTGTAGAAGGAATTAGATATCCAATAACTCCAAGCAGTGTAAATATAGAAGTAATAAATAATATTATTTTGTACGGCTTCATATTTTTAGATTCTTAAATATTTATGGTCAAAAATTTTAAAATCTTTGAAGATGTTTTAATAAGCTTATTTCTTAGTTTAAAGTAATTAATAATTTTTCAGTTGTCACATTTCAATATGTGTGTATTTTTAATTTTGT
>JAZOLP010000172.1:0-7302 GCA_045653225.1 Bacilli bacterium | reverse complement strand
ATTATAATGTAAATAAATGAAAGCGTTTCCTAAAAAACTTAGAAATTATTTCTTGAAAAAAATTGAAAAATTTGGTAGAATAAGATAAAATAGGGATCCTATGGATTTTTTTTGAATAACGATAAAAGGAGTAGTAAAAATGAGTTTTATTAGAAAAAGTTTAGTGTTAATTCTTCTTGTTTTATTAACAGGATGTTCATCAACACTAAAAGATCAAAATCAAAACGAACAAACTGATGTTGATAATAAAGTAAGTTTAAATATTCAACAAGCTGATCTTATTGCAAGCTTCACAGATAATGAAAAATATTTAAACAAAGACTTATTATACAGCATTGATATGCTTGAAGATGATGACTTAGTAAATGTTATTATTTCATTACAATCGACTTCATTAGCTGATAGTTACAATGAGAATAATAATGGCTATCAAACATTAAGTGATTATGCAAGCAGTAGATATGCAAATTCAAGTGTATCTAAAATGAAAACTGAACAAGAATCAATGATTAATAAGTTACTTGAAGAAGGTTACATTAATGAGGTTAAGCACACTTATACAACTTTATTTAATGGTTTTTCTGCTAGTACAACTTATGGCCAATTAAAAAAATTAGAAAAAGCTGGTTTAGATATTACAGTTTCTGTATCTGAAGTTTATTCTGAACCTGAATATAATACCTTAAGCACTGATAAAGCATCATCAACTGGAAACACTGTAACAAACTTTGTTAATGTTTATGAAACAGGTATTTTTAATTCAAGTGGTGTAGGTTATGATGGAAATAATACAAGTGTCGCAATATTAGACTCAGGATTTGACGTTCATCATACTGTATTCCAAAATATGCCAGATAGACCAATGATTTCAATTAGTGATGTTAATAACGTTTTATATGATACAAAAGCATATGGTTATAAAAATGATATTAAAGCACAAGATGTTTATTTAAATGCCAAAATTCCTTTTGCGTATGACTATGCGGATAAAGATGCTGATGTATCACCATATGACTCAGATCATGGAACGCATGTTGCAGGTATTATTGGTGGTAAAGATGATGTTATTACTGGCGTAGCTATTAATACTCAACTTGTATTAATGAAAGTATTTGGTGATATCAATAATGGTGCAATTCAAGATGATATTTTAGCCGCTTTAGAAGATGCTATTTTATTAGGGGTTGATGCTATTAACTTATCTTTAGGAACTGCATGTGGTTTTGCTAGATCATCAGATAATGAATACATTAATGAAGTTTATGATAAAATTGAAGCCGCAGGTATTTCTTTATTAGTTGCTGCAAGTAATGACTATAGTAGTGGTTATGGTGGAGAAAATTCAAATACAAACAAAGCATCAAATCCAGATTCAGCAACTGTAGGTAGTCCTGGTACATATAAATCAACATTTTCTGTTGCGTCTATTAGTGGTGTGAAAAGTAGTTATATTATTGATGAAACTGGTTATACTTTCTTCTTCAATAACGCAAACAATAATGCTGGGAAAGCTTATGATTTCTATGAAATGTTATATGAAAAATTAGACACTGGTGATGGAACAATGGAAATTGAATATGTTACTGTACCTGGTGTTGGTAAAAAAGTAAACTATTCAAATATTGATGTTAAAGGAAAAATCGCGCTTGTAAAACGTGGAGAAACTAGCTTTGAAGAAAAAGCTCAAGTAGCATTATCTCAAGGTGCTATTGGATGTATTATCTATAATAACATTGCTGGTGAAGTATACATGAACGCAGGTAGTGGTTTAGCTATTCCTCTATGTTCAATTAATAAAGATGATGGTGAATATTTAGCATCAAAAGGTACTGGTGTTTTAACATTAGATAAAGATTATCTTGCCGGTCCATTTATGAGTGACTTCTCATCATGGGGACCTGTATCAGATTTATCTTTAAAACCTGAGATTACTGCTCATGGTGGTTCAATTCTTTCATCAGTTCCTGGTGGTGGTTATGATGAAATTTCAGGTACATCAATGGCATGTCCTAACCTTTGTGGTGTTGTAATTTTAATGCGTCAAGCTTTAAAAGAAAGATATCCTGAAATGACTGCTCAAGAAATAAATAATCTAGCAAATCAATTAGTAATGTCAACAGGTACAATTATTCTTGATGAATATGGTAATCCTTATTCACCTAGAAAACAAGGTGCTGGACTTGGTAACTTAGAGTATGCTTTAGAAACTTTAGCTTACCTTTCAGTAGAAGGATCAACTAAAGCTAAAATCGAGTGTAAAGATGATCCTAATGAAACTGGTATTTATAAATTACAATTTGAAGTAAATAATACTTCAAATAAAGAATTAAAATATGCTATTAGTGATTTAACAATGACAGAAAGTTTATCTACAGCTGATCCTGCATATGTTGCAGAAAAAGCATATATGCTAAATCCTAATGCTAATATTGAAATTAGTGGTTCAGGTTCATTATCTGGTAATGAACTTACAGTTGATCCAAATGGTAAAGTTTATGTTACCTATACTATTGAATTAAGTGATTCTGAGAAGAAATATATTAGAGAATCATTTATTAATGGTATGTATGTTGAAGGATTTGTTGTTTTACAATCATTAAATGATGATGAAATCGATCTTTCAATTCCTTTCCTTGCATTCTTTGGAGACTGGACAAAAGCTCCATTATTTGACAAGACATATTTTGAAGTTGAATCAGAAGCTCATGATGGTTCTATAGATGAAGAAGATAAATTAAAAGCTGATTATTATGCTACTACTCCTTTAGGCACATATTACTATAGTTATATTATTCCTCTTGGAACTTATGTTTATGAAATTGATGAAACAAAATATGATCCAATTCCAGCAACAGAAGATAAAGCTGCAATTGGTTATAACTTAGAGACAATTAATGGTATTACAACTGTATATGCAGGTTTATTAAGAAATGCTAAAAAGATGACAACAGTTATTAAAAACGCTTCAACTGGTGAAGTTGTTTATGAACATATTAAATATGATGAACATAAAGCTTATTTTAGTAGCACAATAATTCCAGGTTATGATTTAATTAATATTACTGCAATGGAATTAGGTCTACAAAACAATACTAAATACACATTTACTATGACTGCTGAACTAGACTATGGTGATGGTGGTTTAGCAAACAATTTAAATAATACATTTGAATTCTCATTCTATGTTGACTATCAAGCTCCTATTATTAAGGATGCTCAATTCTATACAAAATATGATAAATCATTAAAAGATTATCGTTATTATGTAGATGTTTATGTTTATGATAATCATTACGCTCAATCAATTAGACCATTTACAATCACTAATGGTAAACTTGTTTCTTTATCTGAAAATGTAATTCCAATTTATGGTGAAAGAGGAGAAGTAAATAAAGTTTCTATTGAAATAACTGATTATATGGATCTATTACAATATGGCGAAATTGAAAATGGACAATTCCCAATGACAAATGGACTTGGATTCTTAGTAGATGACTATGCATTAAACCAATCTTATTCATTTGTTACATTACCAGGTACTAATTCATCTGAAATTAGTTACAAAGAAGAGTTCTATTCTTCAGCACAAAATGGTACATATCAATATTATAAAGATCTTTATGTAGGCGATTTACTAGATTTAACAACAATGTTAACATCTACCGATCCTGCATTAGATAAAGATAGCGAAGTACAATCAAATTATTTTGCAAAATTACATTGGACTTCAAGTGATGAAAATGTTATTAAGGTTAAAAATGGACAAATAGAAGCAGTATCAAGTGGTACAGCTGTTATTACATGTTCAACTCTTGATCAATCTGGTTATTTATATTCTGCAAAACTTAGAATTAGAGTAAGAGATAAACAAGTAGCTGATACTACAAATAAATTAACTGATATTGAATTTACATATTTTGATACTATTAAAGCATTTATTGATGGAAATGAAACTTCTGATATAGGTGAAACTGGAGATAGATTCTTCTTTACTGAAAAACCTAATATTTCTATGTTCCCTAGTGAACAGGTAAAACTAGGTTATGAACTTGAACCTTGGAATTTAAAAGATTATAAATTAATTTGGTCTTCAACTAACGAAAAAGTTGCAACAGTTGATGAAAATGGTGTTGTTACAGCATTAAAAGAAGGTAACGCTACAATTACATTAAAAGTTGAAATTGATGGTAGAGTTTCATCATTAGTTGCATCAAAACGTGTTATAGTTAAAAATGAATTTGTTATTGAGGGACAAACATTAGTTGCCTACAAAGGTCTAGGTGGTGATGTTGTAATTCCTGATGATGAAGGAATTTTATATATTGGTGCTTTTGCATTCTCTTTATATACAAATGACTATACTATTGAACTTCCTGAAGGAGATTATGATGCTGGTAAGACTCCATCATCAAATAATACAGTTACTAGTGTAACAATTCCATCTGATGTTTTAGAAGTTCAAAAATACGCATTCTATAACTGTACAGCATTAGAAAAAGTTAATTTCTTAGTTAATGACAAAGGTGATTCATGTAAGATTATTCGTGAGTATGCTTTTGCAAAGGCTGAAAGCTTAACTGACATTAATTTAGAAAATATTAACATGATAGGTAATAATGCATTTGAAGATTGTAAAAAACTTGCAACTGCTGATTTAGATAGTGCTTATGCAATTGGTAGAAGAGCTTTCGCAAACTGTATTTCACTGTCATATGTTGATATTACAGCATTGAGAAATGCTGGCGAACAAACATTCGTGAATTGTACAAATTTAAAAACAATTGATAATGGTAGATATTCTAATTTCTCAGAAAGTATGTTTAGAAATTCTGGTTTAACTACTTTAACTTATTATGCAGATAGAATTCCAAATAATTGTTTTGATAATTGTGATAGTTTAGTTGATGTAACAATTGTTAATAATCTTGTTTATGTAGGAACAAGAGCATTTAATAATTGTGATGAATTAAAAACTGTAAAATTTAATAATAATGCTGGTAGTGAATTTATTTATGAACAAGCATTTAATAATTGTAAAAAATTAGAAGAAGTAGTTCTTCCAAATAGTGATACACATTATGAAAAAGCTTCATTTAGTAATTGTCAAAATTTAACTAAAGTTTACTTCCAAGAAAATTCAGTAATTGCAGTAAACGATGGTAGTATTTTTACAGGTTGTGATAGTTTAATTTCATTTGTTGTTGATGTTAATCACAAATTATATACTGTAAAAGATAATTTACTTTTAAGTAAGGATGAAAAGACTATATATCTTGCTGCAAATGGTTTTGATTATGGTATTTATGAAATCAAAAACAATGTTGAATTTATTGCTGAAGGTGCATTTAGTGGCATTAATACTCTAACTGGTTTAGTTGTTAAAGAAAATGTTTTAGTTATTGGTAACAAAGCATTTGATAGTTGTTTAAATTTATTAAATGTTACATTACCATCAACAAAAATTAGTATTGAAAGTTATGCGTTTAATAATTGTAAAAAATTAAATGAAGTTACTAATATTGATACATTAGATATTTTTAATGAATATGTATTTGCTAATACTGCGTTAAATAATTTAGAAATAAATGCTACTGTGATTAAAGAAGGTGCATTTAGTAATTTAGTAGAATTAACTACTTTGACTCTAACAGCTGAGGAAATTGATAGTTATGCATTTAAAAATTGTATTAAACTTTCTAATGTTTCTATCAATACAAAAACTATTAAAGAATATGCATTTGAAAACTGTAGCTCTATTGTAACAATTGTATTAGATAATACTACATCTATTTTAGAAGGTGCATTTAAAAATTGTTCTAGCTTAACAACAGTTATTTGTAATAAAGTCGAATTCATTGGTGCTTATGCTTTTGCTGATTGCAAAGTTTTAGAAACTATTTCATTTGAAAATGTTAAAGAAATTGATTCATATGCTTTTGCAACTTTAGATAATAAAGCTGCTAACGTATTAAAAGAAATAAATTTTGGTGATAATCTTTTAACAATTGGTGATTATGCATTCTATGGTTCTTCAAGTGTAGAAAATATAACTCTTGGTAAAAATATAGAATCAATTGGTAGTTTTGCATTCAGTAATTTAACTGCATTACAAACTGTTACAATTAATGCTGCACTTGAAGTAATTAGTGAATGTATGTTTGCAAATAACGAAAATTTAATTACTGTTAACATTCCTGGAATCAAAACAATTCAAGGCGGAGCATTTATGAATTGTACTAGTCTTGCAACAATTGATTTAACTGATGTAGTAGAAATTCAAATGGAAGCATTCTCAAGTTGTCTTGCTCTTACAAGTGTGGATTTACCAAATGTTAAAGTATTAGGTGCAGGTGCATTTATTATGGCAAACAATTTAAGTAGTGTGTCAATTCCTACTGTTGAAAGAATTGAAGCACAAGCATTAAGTTGTATTGGGGTTATTTCAATTGCATTACCTGAAACAATTGAATATATTGCACCAACTGCATTCTATTATAATGTTAATATGGTTAAATTTACAAACATAAACGGATTAGATACTTGTCAAATTAATGATTATGCATTACTTGATGAAGGTGTATTATATACGACTACAGCAAACAACAAATTATTATTATCTTCATATCCTACTGCTAAAGAAACTTCTTCTTATGACGTACTATTTAATACTGTAAGAATTGAAGAATATGCTGCATACTTTAATAAAAACTTAACAAGTCTTGTTTTCCCTGACACTTTAGAATTTATTGGAAATATGTCATTCTATGGTTGTACAAGACTTAATACAATTGAATTTAGATCTGTTAAAGCACCGACATTAGAAGGTACGGTAAGTGATCTTGGTATTGAATATGATCCAAGTTCAGAAATTTATAAATTATTAAATAAGTATTTCCAATTCAATGGATATTATCCATTATATTATGCTCAATTTAAAGATTTAATTGGTAAAACTTCGAAAATGAATATTGTTATCCCATCTAATAAAGATGTTTCTGGATATGATAATATCCTATATAGTTTATATTTTGATTTAGATAATCTTACAGTATCAAATTATGTTGCAATGGACACATATTCAATTGATTATTTAAATAAAATTGCTCTTATTCCTGATGAAGTACAATTATCAGATGAAATAATCATTCAAAATGCTAGAACTGCATACAATGTTGTTACACAAGATTTAACACAATATGGGTATTCAAAAGGATACTTAGATAGGTTATATAGCAAATTAGAAGCTGCTGAAATGAAATGGAATAAGTTAAAAAATCAACGTATATCACATGAATATGAATT
>JAZOLP010000171.1:0-9027 GCA_045653225.1 Bacilli bacterium | reverse complement strand
AAATAAAATTGCTGCAATATAATAAAAGGCATCAGTACGTTTTAATTCATTATATACTAGTGATGCAATTAAATTAAGAATAATTATTAATAATATACTAAATAAAATAAACCTATGACCGTTAAAAACAATAACTAAATCAGCAATCATTCCCACAATAATTAAACAAAAAGACATAAAAGGAATAATAAAATTTAAAATCCTAGGAAGTTTATTTTGTTCATTATGCATTTTCACAAGTTCATATGTTCCAACAAATCCTAAAACAGCACATAAACCATATATAAAATATCCACCAAGGAAAATAAAAGGAACAAGAACAGCTACCATAACAATAGCAGTTATAACTCTAGTTTTATTTAACATTTTTATTTTCTAAACCTCCAAATCTACGATTTCTATTTTGGAATTCCTCAATACAAAGATACAATTCTTTTTTATTAAAATCAGGCCAATAACATTTCGTAAAAATAAATTCACTATACGCTAGTTGCCAAGGTAAAAAATTACTTAATCTTTGTTCACCACTAGTTCGAATCATTAAGTCAATTGGGTCAATACCTTTAGTATATAAATAATTTTCAAAAGAATCTACAGTAATATCATCTATAGATAATTTAGAATCTAAAACATCTTGACAAATCATTTTAGTAGCATTGATAATTTCACTTCTACCACCATAATTAAAACATATTCCAAGCGTGTAACTTGTAAAATCTTTTGTTAATTCTTCAACTTCATTAATTGTTTTTAAAATATCTTTACTTAAATTATCTCTTTCACCTAAAACAACAATTCTAGTTTTGTTTTTTATAATCATTTCACGATACTTACTTAAACTATTAATTAATGCTTTCATTAAATAATTGACTTCTTCTGATGGTCTAGACCAGTTCTCAGTAGAAAAAGCATATACAAGCATTGTTTTAACACCAATCTCACGACACGCAATTGATGTTTTAACTAATGTTTCAATTCCTTTTGCGTGACCTAAAGTTCTAGGTAAACCTCTTTTTTTAGCCCATCTACCATTACCATCTAAAATAAAAGCAATAGTTTTAGGAATAGGTTTTTCTAAAATCATATTTTTTAATTCACTAGCCCTCATAAATAAGCACCTCAAATTTCTTATCTATCTATTTATTATACTATATTTTATTCAATAAATCAAACTATAAAACTTTTTTAAAAAAAGAAATCAAAAGATTAATGTTTTGATTTCTATTATACCACTTAAATATTAACTTTAAATTAATTCTTGATCGTTAATAACTAGTTTAAACTCTAGCCCAAAAAATGATGCAGCTTTTTCACATAATTTCATACGTGATAAGAAAATTTCAAAATACTCCATTATAGAACAAATTGTAGTATCAATAACAATATTTAAATTTAATGTTTTATTTTCTTTATTAACTACAACTCTACTTTTAATAGCAGCATAATTAACTCTATTGTGAATATCGAACTCTTTCATTTCCTTTCTAACACGTGTTCTTCTAACATCAGTTTTATCAGCAATAATTAATGCTGAAGAAATAACACTTACTGGATATGCAGAAGATTCATCATGATTACCTATCGCAGAAACTATTAGAGCAATCTCACTTGTATCCATACCAAGTTTACCTAGTATATTAAAAGCCATTAATGCCCCACTTCTAGCATGTCCTGCTCGATTAACAACATTACCTATGTCATGCATATAAGCAGCAATCTTACCAAGTTCAATAGTTCTTTCATCATATCCTAAAGAACTAAGTATTTCTTCAACAACAGCAGCACATCTTAAAACATGTTTAAATGAATGTTCAGTATAACCAATATTTGCAAGATACTCATCTGCTGATTCAATATATGTATTAATTTCTTTATTTTCTTTTATTTCTTGAAAAGTTACCATATTTTAACTCCTTTATAATATTAGTATACCACAAAATAGCAATTTTGTAAATAATTTAAAAAAAAGTTATAACCACTAAGGTTATAACTTTTAATTATTTAATTATTTAATTAGATAGCTTCACAGCTTGTAATAATATAAGTATATTGAGTTTGATACCAGTTATATGCAATTAAAGTAACTTTAACTTCTTTACCAGCAAATGCTTCTAATGGTTGATAATTTTCTTCATAGAATTTAGCATTTGAATAGTTGTACATTACAACTTCAGTTTCACCAGAAGTAATAGAAACTTTTTCACCAGATGTAGTAATATTTAAAGTACCAACAACTTCAGTATAAACTAAACCACCGTTTTTAGCAGCTTCACCAGCAACAGCATCTTGAGCAACTTCAGCTAAAGAAGCTTTTACTTTAAATGAATCTTGTGGAATAACATTTCCTTTAGATAATACTTCAACAGTACCTTTAGAAATTTGAGGTAAACCATAATAAATATCAATATTACCTTGAATTCTAACTTTATCACCAACTTGAACTTCAGCAGATGAATAAGAAAGAATAGTAGCAGTACCATCAGTAATATAGAAATTCCATTTAGTTGAACCACTTGATTTAACTAATCCACAAACGATACCTTCAACAACTACAGTTGGACCATTTTTAGCAGCTTGATCTCTAAAGTCTTTAAGAGAAACTAAACCAGCTTTTACAACATTAAATTCAATTTGAATATTTTCGTTAAAATCACCAAGTTTGAAACTAACAACAACTTTAACAGTTTCAGTAACAACAGGTTCTTTAACTACAACATTTAATTTACCATTTTCAACAGTAGCATTAACTTGAGTTGAGCTAACTGAAACTACATTTAATTCAGCGTTTGCAGGAATATCATATGTTACAGTTGCAGCACTAGGATATTCAGCAGCAAATTTACCTAATAATTCTTCTTTTGCAAATCCAGCAACTAAGTGATCAGGAGTTGGAACAACTTCTAACACTTCTAATACACCAGCTTTCCAAATGAATGCACCACTTGATTTAGCACCAATACGAAGTGTTACATAAGCTTCAACACATTTACCAGCATATTGTGATAACCATTCATATTCACCAGGACCAGTAGCATTTGAGTTTTGTGAGTAAACAATCATGCTAATAGATGGATCATTTAAATCATGAATATAATAGTTAACATAACTTCCTGTTGATTTTTCAACATACATTACTGTTTTATAAACTTTATTTGAAATGTTGTTATCAGATGGATTATTTACTAAATCAGCCATTGACATTTCTTCAATCCATGAACTTGGAATTTCATGTTCTTGCCAATCATGATAAATAACTTCTGCATTATTTAAACGAATTGAACCAGTATGGTTGTAATCTTCTCTAGGTTGATATAAATCACCATAACCTTCAACTACAACATATTCTCCTTTTTTGATCTTAGTGATGTCTGTTTGAGTATCAACAGCAGTTGAAACAAATACAGCAATTGATGATGTTTCATCAATTAATTCAAAACCAGCAGGTGTAGTTGCACCTTTCATATATAAGAAACCAATTACATAACCTTCAATAACTACTTTATCTCCCTTAGCAGCTTTTCTAGCTTCTTCAATAGTAATTGTATCAAATTCAGGTTTATCAGATGAACATTCGAATGAAACTTCACGAGATAATGTAATACCATTGTATTCAACAGTAATAACAACGCTCATAACAACAGCTTCAGTATCAAAGTCTAATGCAACATTATAACCATCAGCTACTTCTTTAATAGTAACACCATTAGAATTTGATGAATATGAAACTTTTGACCCTTCTAATAAACTATCAGTGTTAACAACATTGAAATCACAAACACTTGTATAACTTGAAGCAAATTGAGTAACAAGTCTATCTAATGCGTATTCTACATAAGTTTCATCACTTACTTCAACTTTATCTAAGATTTGAAGAGGAACGATTCTCCAGAAATTACCACTAGCTGATAATTTACAGTTTTGAACAGCAATAATACATTCTCTAACTTCACCATCATATTCATTTAACCATTCTAAGTCAGCACCATTTGCAGTAGTGTATGCATAATAACTATCAACACCATTTAAATCATTGAAATAATAGTTAACAAAACCATTACCTTGACTTCTGTTGATTCTAGCAACAACTTTGTAAACATTAGATGTAATATTTTCTGATACAGGAATCTTACATAAATCAGCAATTGAAGTTTCTACAATAAAGCTTGTAGGAAGTTCATTACCTTTGCTTACAATTTCACAAGTTAAAGGAACAATTTGTTTAGCACCAGTATAACCAGCATATTGAGCTGATGATAAACTTGATTCATCAATATATTGAGTGAAATTACCACTAATAACAACTTGATCACCAACTTCTACTAATGCAGCAAAATCATATGAATATACATAAATAGCATCAGTATTGTCATATAAATAGAAACCTACTGGAATATTCTTAGTAGTACCATATACAACAAACGCAACAACACCACTAACAAATACAGATTCACCTTCAGCAAAGTTTTTAACTTCATTTAAAGTATCATAACCTTTTGCAGGAACTACGAATTCATAAACTTTAACACCAGTAGCACCATTACATTCAAAAGTAACAGTAACTGAAACTACTTGATCTATTTTTTGTCTTACAACAACACCTTCATTTGAAATAACTGAAGGATTAGAAGATTCATAATAAATGTTTACATCATTAATTTTATTAGAAAATTCTAAATCAGATGTAACATTATTAAAATCAACTTCACATAAAAAATCTTCCATTACATTTTGAATACTAGCAATACCAGGAGTACCAATAGTACAAGATGTAACAAAAACAGCACAAATAGCTAATACTATAATAGCAAATAACTTTTTCATTTTTTTCTTCCTTTTCTTTAATTTATAATTTGGGGGAGAATGATCTCACATATATTATACAATTTTTTCACAAATTTTACAACCTATTGACATATAAAAACAAATAAAAACAAACGTATCATTTAACTGATACGTTTTATAACTTTTTAATAATAACGGCAACTTGATTTTTTTCATCAAGTCCAGCAATTACTGTTTCTCCTATTACATTATCTAATAGAGTTTCTTTATTTATACTATAACCACCATAAATACTAATCGTATTAAATGTTTGAATTTCTTCATTTATTTTAAAATTAACCACTAAACCACTAGCATAAGATACACCATTAGAATGAGTTTTTTCAATTTTAACCTCTTGAATATATTTTAAATTAACATTTTTATAATAATTATATTTAACAAAAGCATAAATAAATATAATAATAAATGGACATTGTATAGCAAAAAAACAAATCCAGAAAATCCATAATTCCATTCCCTCACTAAAAACACATCCAAGCATTGTTAAAAGACTTACTGCTAATGCAATACTACTAATTACTGTTAATCTCACTTGTGATTTATAATAAATTGCATTATGATTCATATTATTCTCCACAAAAATCGTTATTAGATGTCTTTTCAATAATTACACAAACTTCATTAATTTCATCATAGCCAACTTTTACAATTTCTCCAACATAATCATCAACTTGAAAATGTAAAAGAGCATTCCATCCACTTCGATATATCGCAAGAGTCTCTACTTTTTTCATCTCTCCATTAATATTCATATTAATTACAAAGCTACTGCAATAATTAAATCCTGGAGTAAGTTTTTCTAATTTTACTACTTGTACATATTTAAGTTCTACTTTTTTATAGTACCAATATTTGTATAAATAATAAATTGTCATACACAAAAAAGGGCCAAGAACAAATACAATATATAATCCAATATATTCTTTATCTCCATCTTCAGTAAAAATTAAAAATAGTAAAGGAGAAAATACTAGTAACATAAGTACTGTCATAGCAATACTAAATATAAGATTTCTTTTATAATAAATGATATTATGGTTCATTAAAAACACCTCTTTTTAAATATTATATCATTTATAAATATAAAAGTAAATATTTTATAAGAAAATAAATAAAAACCCTCTACTTCATTTTATAGTAGAGGGTTTTAAATTCAATATTAAGTTTATTATAAACTTTATTAAATAGACATAATGTCGTGTTCTTTTTCTTTAGTAACTGTATCAATATTTAAAATATATTTATCAGTTAATTTTTGTACTTGTTCACTATAGCGTTTTAATTCATCTTCAGTAATTAAACTATCTTTTTCAAGTTTCTTTAATGCTTCAATAGCATCACGACGAACATTACGAATAGCAACCTTATTATCTTCAGCAACTTTTTTAGCTTGTTTTGCTAAATCTTTACGAGTTTGTTCATTTAGTGGTGGAATATGAATTCTAACAACTTCACCATCATTTTGAGGATTAAATCCTAAACCTGCAGTAAGAATTGCTTTTTCGATATCTTTTAAAATTGATTTGTCCCAAGGTTTAACAACGATAGTTTGAGGATCTGAAGCCGATACACTACCAACTTGTGAAACAGGAGTAGGAACACCATAATAAGAAACCATTACATCATTTAAAACAGCTGGATTAGCTTTACCAGTTCTGATTTTAGTAAAATCTTTTTTAAGTGAATCAATAGTTTTTAACATTTTTTCTTCACAAGAAGCAATAATTGTTTTAGGCATTTTTAATTTCTCCTTTTATTTATTTGAAACGATTGTACCAATTGTTGGATCAATCATGATTTTTTTGATATTACCAGTTTTATTCATATCGAATACAACAACATCAATATCATTATCACTACAAAGACTTGCAGCTGTTAAATCCATAACTTCAAGTTTTTCATTTAACATTTGTTGATATGTTAAATGAGTATAACGTTTAGCATCTTTATTTTTCCTAGGATCACTATCATAAACGCCATCTGTACCATTTTTAGCCATTAGGATTTTCTTCGCACCGATCTCAGCAGCACGAAGTGCAGCAGTTGTATCAGTTGAGAAGAATGGACTACCAGTACCACCAGCAAATATTACGATATAACCTTTTTCTAAATATTCGATTGCATCAGCTCTTGTATAAGATTTAACAAGTGAAGGCATCGGAACAGCACTCATTGTGATTGCTTTTAAAGAAGCATTTCTTAAACCATTTTCTACAGCTAAACTGTTCATTACAGTTCCAAGCATTCCAATACTGTCAGCTAAGCAGCGATCCATATTATTACTTTCAGCATCTCTACCACGCCACATATTACCAGCACCACAAACAATACCAATTTGTACATCACTTAAAGCAAGTTCTTTAATTTCTTTAACAACCTCTTCAATCTTTTTTGCACTAATACCAGTACCATTATCTGATAATGCTTGACCACTTAGTTTAAGAATGATACGTTCCATAAATAAACCTCCATTTAAATTATAATTTAATTTTAGTTTTAATTATTTATTCATTGCAGCAGCAGCTTGAGCAGCTACTTCAGCAGCGAAATCATCATTACGTTTTTCCATACCTTCACCTACTTCATAACGAACGTAGTTTACAGCAGCACTGTTTTTGCTCTTTAAGAATTGTTCAACAGTAACACTTGGATCTTTAACGAATGGTTGATCTACTAAACAGATTTCTTTCTTAAATTTAGCTAGACGACCAACAACCATTTTTTCAATAATTGCTTCAGGTTTAGAAGCATTTTTAGGATCGTTAGCAATTTCAGTTTTAATCATTTCAGCTTCTTTATCTAAAACTTCTTGATCAATTAATGAAGCATCTAAATAACGAGGGTTGTACATTGCAACATGCATACATACATCTTTAGCAGCTAATTCATCATTACCTTTGATAACTGATAATACAACGATTTTACCACCATTGTGTTTGTAAACACCAAATACTTCATCATCAGCTTTTTGAACTCTTGTAACACGACGAAGGCTTAATTTTTCACCGATAACAGCAGTAGCAGCAACGATGATTTCTTCACCAGTTTGACCATTGTAGTTAGCAGCTAATACACATTTTTCACATTTAGCATCAGCTTCAACACAAATTTGACCAACAGTTGCAAGTAAATCCATGAATTTTTGGTTTTTAGCAACGAAGTCTGTTTCAGAGTTTAATTCATATAAGTAAGCAACATTTCCGTTAATAACTACGTCAGCTAAACCTTCAGCAGCAATTCTTGATGCTTTCTTTTCAGCTTTAGCAATACCTTTTTCACGTAACCAGTCAACAGCTGCAGCCATATCGCCATTACATTCAGTAAGAGCTTTTTTGCAATCCATCATACCAGCGCCAGTTTTTTCTCTTAATTCTTTAACTAATGCAGCACTAATCATTTTTATATTCTCCTTAAATTAATTTTTATTTATTATTCAGCTTTTGGAGCTTCTTCAGCTTTTGGAGCTTCAGCTTCAACTTTACGAGGTTTTGCAGGACGAGGTTTTCTTTCACCACGAGCAGGTCTTGCAGGACGTTGTTGTTGTTCTTCAGGTTGTTTTTCTTCTTCTGGTAAAACGTATGGTTCAACAGCTTGACCATTAGCTTCAAGTACAGCATTTGCCATAACACCAACGATTAAACGAACAGCTCTAACACCATCGTCATTTGCAGGGATAATGTAATCAACATCATCAGGATCACAGTTAGTATCTACTAAACCGAAAACAGGAATACCAAGTTTACGAGCTTCTAAAACAGCATTGTGTTCAGTTTTAGGGTCAACTACGAAAATAGCACCAGGAAGTTCTGTCATTTCTTTGATACCACCAAAGAATGCTTCAAGTCTAACCATTTCTTTTTTGATTTCGATTACTTCTTTTTTAGGTAAAAGATCGAATGTTCCATCTTTTTCCATTTCTTCATATTTGTATAATTTTGCAATACTCTTACGAATAGTCTTGATGTTTGTCATTGTACCACCAAGCCAACGTTTGTCAACATAATATTGACCAGCACGAGTTGCTTCTTCTTTGATAATGTCTTGAATTTGTTTTCTTGTACCAACAAATAATACTTTACAATTGTTGTTACGAACTACTTCTACCATCTTAGCATATGCAGCTTCGATTAAATCAGCAGTTTTTTGAAGGTCAATGATGTAAACACCATTTCTTTCTCCATA
>JAZOLP010000170.1:0-6074 GCA_045653225.1 Bacilli bacterium | reverse complement strand
TGTAACTACTTCAACAAGCATGATTGGTTCTAGTAATACTGGATTACAAACCTTAGCAGTTTCTTTGAATGCTAAACTACCTGCGATTTCAAATGCTGTACTAGATGAGTCAACATCATGGTATGAACCAAATACTAGTCTAGCTTTGATATCGATAGTTGGGTAACCTGCTAAATTACCATTGTCTAAGGCATTTTCAATACCTTTATTAACTGATGGGATGAATTCACGAGGAACTACACCACCAACAATTTCATCAACGAATTCGTAACCTTTACCTGGGTTAGGTTCGAAAATAACAACTGCATCACCATATTGACCATGACCACCTGATTGACGAACAAATTTACCTTGTACTTTAGCAGGAGTCTTGATTGTTTCACGGTAAGCAACTTGAGGACGACCAACGTTACATTCAACATTGAATTCTCTTCTCATACGGTCAACGATGATATCAAGGTGTAATTCACCCATACCAGCGATAATTGTTTGACCTGATTCTTCATCTGTATAAGTTTTGAATGTTGGGTCTTCTTCAGCTAATTTTTGAAGAGCAACACCCATCTTATCTTGGTCATTCTTAGTTTTAGGTTCAATAGCAACTTGAATAACTGGTTCAGGGAATACCATTGATTCTAGGTTAACAATTGCACTTGGATCACATAATGTGTCACCTGTAGTAGTATTCTTTAAACCAACAGCAGCAGCGATATCACCACTGTAAACTTCTTTAATTTCTGAACGGTTGTTAGCATGCATTAATAGAATACGACCAATACGTTCTTTATAGTTCTTAGTAGCATTTAAGATATAAGAACCAGATTCCATATGACCACGATAAACTCTAAAGAATGTAAGTTTACCAACATATGGGTCAGTCATAACTTTGAATGCAAGAGCTGCAAATGGTTGATCATCAGCTGAATCAACAACTACTTCATTACCATCTTCATCAGTACCTTTAATTTGAGCTACTTCTACTGGAGAAGGTAAGTAATCAACTACTGCATGTAATGCTTTTCTAACACCTTTGTTTTTAAATGCTGTACCACATAGAACTGGGAAGAATTGAACTGATAAAGTTGCTTTACGAATAGCAGCTTTTAATTGATCAACAGGAATTTCTTCACCTTCTAAGTAAGCCATCATTAAATCTTCATCAAATTCAGCAACAGCTTCAATTAATTCAGTATGATATTTTTCAGCTGTAGCAACTAAATCTGCAGGGATTGGAATTTCATGACCAGCTTCATCTTGGTGGTTTGGTTCATATTCAAATGCTGTCATTGTAACAAGGTCAATAATACCTTTGAATTGATCTTCAGCACCAATAGGCCATTGAATAGGATGAGCGTTAGCACCTAATCTGTTGTGTAGAGATTCAACAGAGAATTTGAAATCAGCACCAGTTTTATCCATTTTGTTAACGAATACTAAACGAGGTACTAAATATTCAGTAGCTTGACGCCATACTGTTTCAGTTTGTGGTTCAACACCAGCTTGAGCATCTAATACTGTAATAGCAGCACCTAGAACACGAAGTGAACGAGATACTTCAACTGTAAAGTCTACGTGCCCTGGAGTGTCAATAACGTTAATACGATGTCTAACATTATTTAAACTTTGCCAGTAAACTGTAGTTGCAGCAGAAGTAATTGTAATACCTCTTTCTTGTTCTTGAGCCATCCAGTCCATTTGTGCAGCACCATCATGTGTTTCACCAATCTTGTGGATTTTTCCTGCATGGAATAAAATTCTTTCTGAGAATGTTGTTTTACCAGCATCGATGTGAGCCATGATACCGATATTTCTTGTATTTATAAGCGAAACTTCACGAGCCATTTTATTCTCCTAAATTACCATTGGTAGTGAGCAAATGCTTTATTTGCTTCAGCCATACGATGAGTATCTTCACGTTTTTTAACAGAGCCGCCGATACCATTAGCAGCATCCATAATTTCTTTAGCTAATCTTTCTTCCATTGTTTTTTCATTACGAAGACGAGCATAGTTTGTTAACCATCTTAAACCTAAAGTTTGACGTCTTTCTTCTCTTACTTCAACTGGAACTTGATAGTTAGCACCCCCAACACGGCGGCTTCTAACTTCTAATTGTGGCATAATATTGTTCATTGCTTCTTTGTAAACTTCTAGAGGGTCTTTTCCTGTAACTTTAGCGATACGATCAAAAGCACCATAAATAATTTGTTGAGCAACACCTTTTTTACCATCTAACATAACACTATTTACTAGTCTTGTAACCATTACTGAATTGTAAATTGGATCTGGTAATACAACTCTTTTTGATATGTGTCCTTTACGAGGCATGTAGATTCCTCCTTTCTCTATATTTCCATAATGAAATCTTACTACCTAGTAGTTTTTAATAAAACTATTTTGATTTTTTATTTTTTTAAATTATTTTTTTGATGCTTTAGGACGTTTTGTTCCATATTTAGAACGTGCTTGTTTACGACCATCTACACCTGTAGTATCCATTGTTCCACGGATAATATGATAACGTACCCCTGGTAAGTCCTTAACACGACCACCACGGATTAATACAACGCTATGTTCTTGAAGTTTGTGTCCTTCACCTGGGATGTAAGCAGTAACTTCGATACCATTGCTTAAACGAACACGGGCCATCTTTCTGATAGCTGAGTTAGGTTTTTTAGGTGTCATTGTGCTTACACGTGTACAAACACCTTTCTTTTGAGGGCTGTTAATTTCAGTTTGTTCTTTCTTTAAACTATTGAAACCAATTCCTAAATGAGGTGATTTAGACTTTCTAACTTTGTCTACACGGCTTTTACGTACTAATTGATTAATTGTAGGCATTTTAAATTCTCCTTTCGTCTAACTTTAACATCTTTATTGGTTGAGTATTCCACGAAACCAGGCGTTTCATATACCCATAAAATATAGTATTGACAAAGCCAACACTAAAACCTTAAATATTATATCACTTTCACTACTTTTTTTCAAACCATATGCTTATTTTTTTCTTTATTATTATACATTAAACAATAAATAAATCTCCCAAGAAGGGAGATTTATTATAGATTATATAATTTAGAAAACTTATTTTTTAAATATTCTACATAGTATGAAGCATCAAAACTCTTTCCAGTTGCGATATTCATAAGTTCATCTGGAGTCTTAGTAGATCCATATATATGAACTTTATTCTTTAACCAATCATTGATTTCTTTTAGATTTTCTTTACCAATAACCTTTTCAAAATCAAGATCTTTTTTCATCGAATCAAGCATTTGAGCACCATATGCACTACCTAAAGCATAAGTAGGAAAATATCCAAAGCTTCCGCCAGCCCAGTGCACATCTTGTAAAATACCTTCTTTATCAGATGGTACATCTATTCCTAAATATTCTTTGTAAAGTTTATTCCATAATGATGGTAATTCTTTTACATCTACATCAGATTCAATGATTAATTTTTCAATTTCGTATCTTACCATAATATGTAAAGGATATGTAAGTTCATCAGCTTCTGTTCTAATTAGTGAACATTCAACATTATTAACATGTTTATAGAATTCATCTAATGTTACATCTTTTAATTCTTCACTAAAAATACTTTGTAGTTTTGGATAATGTCTTTCCCAGAATTCGTAACTTCTTCCAACAACATTTTCATAGAATCTTGATTGAGATTCATGCATTGCCATTGAAGCACCACCACCAACAAGTGTTGAATTAAGTTCAGGATTACATTGTTGTTCGTATGTAGCATGACCTAGTTCATGAATGCAAGAAAAAATACTAGAAATTAATAAGTTTTCATAATAGTGTGTTGTAATTCTTACATCACTTGTTCCGTATCCACTTGTGAACGGATGTTCACTTTCTTTAATCAAACCTCTAGTTCTATCAAAACACATTACATCCATAATGTATTTAGCAAACTCTTTTTGTTTATTTATATCAAATAATTTATCTTTAAATGAACATTTAAAAGGTTCTTTGTTATTGATTTTATGAACAATTGGAACAATTTCTTCTTTTAATAATTTAAAGAATTTATCGTATTTTTCTTTAGTCATTCCTTCTTCATAAATATCAAGTAAAACATTATAACCTTTAAGTTCTTCAGTTTCTAAATATTTTACATAACGCTTATTAAATTTAATAATATCAGAAAGTGTTGATTCAAATTTCTTATAGTCATTACTTACTTTTGCTTCAGCCCAAATATTTTGAGCTTTAGAAATTAAGATACTATATTCTACAAGTTCTTCCATTGGAACTTTTAAAGAATTTAATAAATCTTTATACACTTTTTTTATTTCAACTTTTAATACATCTTCTAAGCTATCAATATTTTCATATAATGTTTTAACACAATTGATATATTCTTCACTACGTTCTAGTTTATAACTCATTTCCGAAAGTACACCAATTTGTTTACTTCTTTCTTCTAAACAGCCAACAGGAGCTTCTGTTTCTGAGTCCCAACTAATAACATAAGATGCATACTCTAAAGCCTGCATCTTAGTTCTATAATCAATATATGTATTAATTACTTTGCTTAATTCCATTAAGCGATAGTAACCTTATCTGCACTAATTTCTTCTAAAGCAATACCAATTGCTTTATAGTTTCTTGTATGTGCTAAAAATGTTTTTCCTGTTGCTTTAATTTCTCTTGCACGTTCTGCAACGGCAATAACAAGTTTATATTTTGAATCAGCTTTTGATGATAATTCATCAATTGCTGGGTAACGCATACCTTCACGTTCATTATTTGCAATCTTAAGTTGCGTATTAATCATTAAACCTTGAACTCTAGTCATTATTTGTTTCCTCCATTAATTTTAAATATTCATCTAATGTTCTAGAACATTTAGCATGTTCTGCTCTAATTATTGCCATGATTCTATCGGCAGCATTATCAACTTCATCATTGATAACAATATAATCATAATTAACAGCTTGATTAATCTCACGATGAGCTTTTTCAAGACGTTCTTTAATTACTTCATTTCGTTCAGTACCACGAAGTACTAATCTATTTTCTAAAGCATCATAAGATGGTGGAGCAATAAAAATAAATACTGCATTTTTCATCTTTTCTCTTACTTGCATTGCGCCATTAACTTCAATTTCAAGAACAACTTCATGTCCATTTTCAAGTTTTTCTTCAACCTTATCTTTAGGTGTACCATACATGTTTCCAACAAATTCAGCATGTTCAAGTAAATTACCTTTTTCAATTTGGTTCAAGAATTCTTCTTTAGATACAAAATAATAATCAACTCCGTTGACTTCTCCTTCACGTGGAGCACGTGTTGTCATTGATACGGAATAATCAAGATTATGCCCAGTACGGTTAAATAAAGCTTTTCTAACTGTTCCTTTTCCAACACCAGAAGGTCCAGAAATAACAACTAATAATCCTTTAGTATTTAACTTCATAAATTTGTCCTCATGTAATAAATTCTTATATATAAGTATACCATAATTATCATCCTTTTTTCAAGTTAATTGTTTAATAAGTTAAATTTTTATAAGTAATTATATTTAAAAAATATCTAAAATATTGTATAATAGTATTATAATCCATAAGGAGGGATAGTATGCCAATTGATGGATGTTTTATTCATTATTTAACAAAAGAATTTAATAATGAAATTTTAAACTATAAAATAAATAAAATCTATCAACCATCACCACTTGAGATTGTATTTCAAGTAAGAGGTAAAAACAATGATGGATTAATTATCAATAAACAATTATTAATTTCATCAAAACTAGATAATCCAAGAATTCATCTATTAACTAAGAAAATCTCCAATCCCGAAGTACCAAATAATTTTTGTATGTTACTTCGAAAATATATCGAACGCGGAGTAATCAAAAAAATCCTTCAACATAATAACGATCGTCTAATAGAACTTCATATTACAGCATACAATGAGTTAGATGATGAGAATACATTTATCTTAATTTTCGAAATCATGGGCAGAAACAGCAATATTATTTTATTAAATTCTGATTTTATAATAATAGATGCTATACGAAAACTTCCGCCCTCGTTTGACAATTTAAGAAC
>JAZOLP010000169.1:0-12481 GCA_045653225.1 Bacilli bacterium | reverse complement strand
AACATATGGAACCAGACCATTCTGCAAACATTATGAATTTTGTAAAAACTTATCCTAATGTATGTGTTGTAGGTAATACTAAAACATTTAAAATGATTGAACAATTCTTTGATGTAAAGTTAGAAAATACTTTAGTTGTTGGTGATATGGACACTTTAAGTCTTGGTAAGCATTTATTAACTTTTGTATTTGCTCCAATGGTACACTGGCCAGAAGTAATGGTAACTTATGATTCTTATGATAAAGTATTATTCTCTGCTGATGGTTTTGGTAAGTTTGGTGCTTTAGATGTTGAAGAAGAATGGGCGTGTGAAGGAAGACGTTATTACATTGGTATTGTTGGAAAATATGGTGCTCAGGTTCAAGCTCTACTTAAGAAAGCAGCAACACTTGATATATCTATTATTTGTCCTCTTCATGGTCCAGTTCTTACTGAAAATTTAGGTTACTATATTAATCTATATGATATTTGGTCAAGTTATCAACCAGAATCTAAAGGTATTGTAATTGCATATACATCAGTTTATGGAAATACTAAAGCAGCAGTACTAAAACTTGTGGAAGAATTAAAAGCTAATGGTTGTCCAAAGGTTGTTGTAAATGATCTTGCAAGATGTGATATGGCAGAAGCTGTTGAAGATGCATTCAGATATGAAAAGTTAGTTCTTGCAACAACAACTTATAATTCTGATATCTTCCCATTTATGAGAGAATTTATTCATCATTTAGTTGAAAGAAATTATTCTAATCGAACTGTTGCATTAATTGAAAATGGTTCATGGGCTCCAACTGCTGCAAGAGTTATGAAGCAAATGTTAGAAAAATGTAAAAATCTAAAGTTTGCAGAAAACGAAGTAAGAATTTTATCAGCCCTAAATAGTGAGTCAAAACAAAAAATTAATGATTTAGCAAATGAATTATGTAAAGACTATCTTGCAACAGAAAGTACAACTGCAAACAAAAATGATTTATCTGCATTATTTAATATTGGTTATGGATTATATGTAGTAACTAGTAATGATACTAAAAAAGATAATGGTTTAATTGTTAATACTGTTACACAAGTTACTAATACACCAAATAGAATTGCAGTTACAATTAATAAAGAAAATTATTCTCATCATGTAATTAAACAAACAGGAAAAATGAACGTTAACTGTTTATCTGTTGATGCACCATTTAGTGTATTTGAAAGATTTGGATTTAAGAGTGGTAGAACTTTTGATAAATTTGAAAATTTAGAAGCTAATAGAAGTGATAATGGATTAGCATTCCTACCTAGATATATTAATTCGTTTATGTCATTAAAAGTAGAACAATATATTGATTTAGATACACATGGAATGTTTATATGTTCTATTACTGAATCAAGAGTTATTAATGATCTAGAAACAATGACTTATACTTACTATCAAGAAAATGTAAAACCTAAACCAGTTGTAGAAGGTAAAAAAGGTTATGTATGTAAGATTTGTGGATTTGTTTATGAAGGAGAAGAACTTCCTGAAGATTATATTTGCCCATTATGTAAACATGGGGCAAGTGATTTTGAACCAATTAAATAATTAAAAAAGGAGAATTTAAAATATGAAATATGTATGTTCAATTTGTGGTTATGAATACGATGAAGCAGTAGGTGCAGAAGATTTAGGTATTGCACCTGGAACAAAATTTGAAGATTTACCAGAAGATTTTGTTTGTCCTTTATGTGGAGCTCCAAAAGAAGTATTTGAAGAAGCATAAAAAAATATACGCATCATATAAAATGATGCGTTTTTTAATTTTTATTACAAATATCCTTGAAAAAAAGTTAAAAATGTATTAAAATATAATATATTTGTTATTTTAAATTTTTTAATATAATAAATATTTAATTAAAAATTTAAAAAAGAAGAGGAAGAAATTATGGAAAAAGTTAAGAAACAGTATGGACTTTGGACAGGTATTGCAATGGTCGTTGGTATTGTAATTGGTTCAGGTGTATTCTTAAAAGCTGGAGGAGTTTTATCATTATCAGGTGGGGATTTAAAATTATCAATCCTTGCATGGTTTGTTGGTGGTATAATTATGGTATGTTCGGGCTTTTGTTTTGCAGTATTCGCATCAAGAGTTACTAAATATAATGGTGTAGTTGACTACGTTGAACAAGCTACAAATAAAAAAGTTGCATATGGATTAGCATGGTTAATTACTACATTCTATTATCCTATTATTGCATCTATTGTTGCATTATTTGCTGGTCAATATTTCTTTATTTTAATTGGTCATCCAGAAATTGGTTTAACACATTGGGGTAACTTTATTTTTGCATTTGCTATTTTAGTTATTGTTGTTGCAATTAACTATTTATCTCCAATGATTGCTGCAAAATTCCAAGTATCTGCTACAGTTATTAAATTAATTCCAATTTTAGTGATTGCTGTTGCTGGTTTATTTGCATCGCTTATTGTTGGTGATGGATTTGGTATTATTAATGCATTTAATAATCCTGCTCCATTGATGCCTGCTGCAAACTTTGGTGAAGCTGTTAAGAAAACAGCATTTGCTTATGAAGGTTGGGTTTGTGCTACTGCTATTAATGCAGAACTTAAAGATTCTAAGAAAGATTTACCACGTGCATTAACATTTGGTACTATTGCAATCTTATTATTCTATATTATCTATTATATTTCATTATCTGCATTCTTAGGTAATGCTGGTACAATTCTTCAAGATGCTAATGCTCCAATCGCTGTGTTCGAAAAGATTATGGGTAAAGTTGGTGGTGTATTATTTACTGCATTTATCATGATTTCTTGTCTTGGTACAGTTAATGGTGTTGCAATCAGCTGTTGTAGAGGTATGTATACAATTAGCTGTCGTGGTCAAGGACCTTTACCTGAAAAGTTTTCTAAACTTGGTAAAAATCAAAGTGTTTCATTATTATCATGTTTATATGGTTTTGGTTGTATGATCTTAATGCTTCTTGTATGGTATTTAGTAATGAACACTAAATCTATCTTTAATTATTTAGGTAGTATGGATGAAATTGTTTGTGCTATTATTTATGGTGTATATATTACTATGTATATTTACATTATGAAAAACTTTAAAGAATGTAACGTATTCCAAAGATTTATTATGCCAATTATCGCAATCATTGGTGCTTTATTCTTTGTAATTTGTGGTACTGGTATTTATCAACTTATCGCAACAGGTAGTGTTGAAAGCTTAAAATCATTTGGTGTATTTATGTTATTATTTATTGTATTAATGGCACCTTGCTTATTCTTCTATAAAGAAGCTAATAATAAAGAGATTGAATAATAATTTAAAAGTTATAGAATAAAATTCTATAACTTTTTATTTTTATTATGGTATAATATATATAAAGTAGGTGAAAAATATGAATATTTTATTAACTGGTGCCGCATCAGGGATTGGTAAAGCATTATTAGAATCATTAATTAAAGATAATCATTTTGTTGTCGCAATCGATATTAATGATATTAATATTGAAAATGTTTTAAGTTTTAAATGTGATATTAGGTCTAAATATGATTTAGATGTAGTATTAAATTATTTAAAGTTAAATAATATTTATTTAGATTGTATTATTAATATTGCTGGGATTCATCAAATGGTATCTTTAGTAGAAAGTGATCCTGATAAAATGAAAAAATTACTTGATATTAATTTATTTGGTACACTTTTAGTAAATAGAGTATTTCATAAAAGATTAAATAAATCAGGTAAAATTGTTATTTTATCTAGCGAAGTAGCTGGCTATGATCCAATGCCTTTTAATAGTTTATATAATATATCTAAGACGGCTTTAGATACTTATGCGCAAGCATTAAGACAAGAATTGAATTTAGTTGATCAAAAAGTTATTTCAATTAGACCTGGTTCTGTTTTAACTCCATTAAATAAAAATGCTATTAATTTAACAGAAGAATTAGTAGCAGAAACTACTATATATAAAAAGCAGTCAAAACATTTCTTAAATCTAGTAAATAAATTTATGGGTAAACCATTAAAACCAGAAGTTCTAGCACATAAAATAAATAAAATTATTAATAAAAAACATCCAAAATATATATATACAATTCATCCTAGTATGGGACTTGTATTATTAAATATGTTACCAAAAAGAATTCAATGTGCAATTATTAAGATGTTATTAAATAGGTAGTAATATGATAGAAACAAAAATTAAAGAATTATTAGAAAAAAAAGAATTTGTGATTGTATCAATTGATGGTTGTGCTGCAAGCGGTAAAACTACACTTGCAGAAAAGTTAAAAGAACAATTTTGTTGTAGTATTATACATATGGATGATTTCTTTTTACCACTCGAAAAAAGAACTATTGATCGTTTAAATGAACCTGGTGGTAATATTGATTATGAAAGATTTTATGATGAAGTAATTAAAAATTTAGGTTCTGATATTAACTATGGTGTTTTCGATTGTTCTGTTATGAAGATAAATAATTATCAACATGTTCCAAAGTGTAAGCTTTTAATAATTGAAGGAAGTTATGCACTTCATCCTTATTTTGGTAAATATTATGATTTAAGTATTTTTCTAGATATAGATTATGACATTCAAGTAGATAGAATAAGAAAGAGAAATGGAGAAAAAATGCTTAAAATGTTTGTTGATAAATGGATTAAATTTGAAGAAGAATATCATAATAAGTATAATATTAAATCTATTGTAGATATATATCTTAAATAATGTTTTGTTTTACAAATAAGTCATTTTATGGTATAATTTAATTATAGTAAATAGTTGATTTTTATACTTGTTAAAATGCTTTAGCATGTAGAAAATCTAGTATAAAAATACTAGATTTTTATTTTTGATGTGATTAGTAGATATACTAAGTGATTTTAAATTTAAAGGTTTTAAAAAATGATTGAATTAAAAAACGTAACAAAAATTTATACAGTTAATAACAGGACAACATGTAAAGCAGTAGACGATTTATCCCTTATCTTACCTGATAATGGAATGATATTTATCATTGGTAAAAGTGGAAGTGGTAAAAGTACATTACTTAATTTAATTGGTGGATTAGATAATCTAACAAGTGGAAATATAGTTGTTGATGGTAATGAAATAAGTTCATTTAGTCAAACTAATTTAACTAAGTACCGTAGTTCTTATGTAGGTTTTATTTTCCAAGATTATCATGTATTAGATTCATTTACTGTAAAACAAAATATTAATCTTGCACTTGATATTTGTAATCAAGAAGATGATGAAAAAGTAGAAAAAATATTAAAAGTAGTAGAACTAGAAGAATATGTAAATCGTTATCCATCTGAATTATCAGGTGGTCAAAAACAAAGAATTGCGGTTGCTCGTGCTTTAGTAAAAGATGCACCGTTAATTTTATGTGATGAACCAACAGGCAACTTAGATAAAAATACTTCCAAACAAATATTAGATTTATTAAAAGAAATTTCAAAAGATAAACTAGTATTAGTAGTATCTCATAATATGGTTGAAGCAAACAATTACGCAGACCGTATTATTGAATTATGTGATGGTAAAGTTATTCGAGATAGAAGTAGAACTTCAAATTATTCTAATGATTTTAAGATTGAAAACGATGTTGTTTATATTCCTCATTATCGTGATTTAACTTCTGAAGAGTTAGTTATGATTAATGATGAAATAAAAGAAAATCGTAATTTAAGTTTTAAACAAATTGGTAATAGATTTATTGAATCTAAAGTTGAAGTAATTGATAAAGAACCTTTTATCATTAATAGTTCATATGTTTCTAGAAAAACCTCTAAGAGATTATTTAAATCATTTTTTAAAGGTAAAGGTTGGAGTCTTTTCTTTAGTGTGTTTATTGCGGCAGTATTACTTTCTTGTTTTGCAATATTCCAATCATTTTTAAGTTTTGATGCTAATTCAGAGTTATCTAAGAGTTTAACTAAACATGATGTTTATAGCGTTCCTCTTCAAAAAGGAGAAGAAGGAACTGATGGATTTGGTATTGGTGCTTTAAATGTTGTATATGATGAAGAGATTGAAAAGTTTTATGAAAATGGTTTCGAAGGTAATATTTATAAAAAGTATTCTCATCGTATACCTCTATTATCTTATACTAATTCCATTGAGAAAAAAGGTAAGCTTACACCATTACAAAATATTAATAACTTTTATTTAAAAGAAACTTATGGTGTTATAAATTGCGATGAAGAGTTTTTAACATCTATTTATGGTGTTATAAATAATGGTGAAAAACAATTAAATTATTTAGCTTTAAGTGATAATCCAAAACCTTATGGTATTATTATTACTGACTATGTAGCAGATTCAATTATTTTTTATAAACGTTTACCAAAAGATACACCATATGAAAACTTACTAGGTGATTATGTTTATAATAAGTTATCATATGGGTATATTAACGGTATAGTTGATACAAATTATGAAGAAAAACATGATTATTTAATTTCTTGTTTCAATGAGATTTTAAATAATCCAAATAATAAGATTGATACAAAGAAATTAAGACAAAGTGAAGAATTTTCTGCCTTTGTTGTTGATGCAATGAATTTCTTAGGTTATGGTTATTCATTTGAAAAAGAATATGTAGAATCAACTAAGACTACTGAATATCGTACTTGGGTAAGAACTGGTACTACATATTTAGAGCTTAGTGATAATCACTCTGCAAAAACTGAAACTGTTATTATGTATAATCATACTCAGTATAATAAAAATCTAGCACATGATGAGATTATTCTAGCTACGCAAACTGTTTCACAGCTATTTCCACATCTTGATCAAAGTTCATATAAAAGTGGTTCTTTAACTGTTAAGCTTAAATTATATAAAAACTTTGGTAATAAGCATTTAGTATATGAAAAAGAATTCAAAGTTGTTTCTGTCAAGTCGACTAATACGCTTATTAATTTAGATGAAAATATGGATTTAAGAGAATTTGATGTTGTACCTTATGGAATTTACTTAGATAATCATAACGATATTAGTACATCTATTTTCACCGCAACTCAATTGGGTTATGTTGTATGTTCTCCTGATGCTACTAAACTATCTACGATTAATCATGTATTAGAAGTATTTGGAAAATTTTTCTATTTCATTGAAATTTTATTCTTATTATTATGTATTGTATTTATATTAAATGTAGGTATTTCAAGTGTTAAACGTAATAAATATGAAATAGGGGTATTAAAAGCTATAGGTACATCTAATTTAGACATTATTAGAATTTTTGCAAGACAATCTTTAATTACTTGTATTTCTATATGTATTGTATCTAATGTTGGTATTTTTGTTGGTACTTATCTTGCTAATGGTGTATTAGTTGGTGCATTTGAAAGAATCTTAAACACTACGTTTTTTGAACTTAGATTAATTGCTTATATGCCTTCAATTGTTGTACAAGATTTATTTTGGACGTTTGTTATTTGTTTAATATCATTTATTATTCCTCAAGTAATGTTACTTAGAATCAAACCAAATGATATTATTCGTGCGAAAGAGTAGGTGGTAAGATGATTGAAATTAAGAATTTAACAAAAGAATATAAATCATCACGTAATCAAACTTGTACCGCAATTAATAATTTAACACTTACCTTACCAAGTACTGGAATGGTATTTGTTGTAGGTAAAAGTGGTAGTGGTAAAAGTACTTTACTTAATATGCTTGGAACATTAGATAATATTACTTCTGGTGAAATTATTGTAGATGGCCTAAATTTAAAGAATTGTTCGTTTAGTACTTTAGAAGAATATCGTAGTTCTTATATTGGGTTTGTTTTCCAAGATTTCTTATTATTAGATGAATTCACAATTTCTGAAAACATTGGTCTTGCGTTAAATATTTCAGGAATTGAAGATGAGTCTTTAATAGCTGATGCGTTAAAATTAGTTGATTTAGAAGGCGTAGAAGATAAATATCCTAACGAATTATCAGGTGGACAAAAACAAAGAGTTGCTATCGCAAGAGCTTTAGTAAAAAATCCACGTATGTTGTTATGTGATGAACCTACTGGTAATTTAGATTATCTAACTTCTGAACAAATTCTAAACTTTTTGAAAAAACAATCTTTAGAAAAATTAGTTGTAATTGTTTCTCATAACTTAGAAGATGCTGAAAAATATGCTGATCGTATAATTGAATTATTTGATGGTGAAATTCTTTCTGATAAAACAATGGATCTATCATATGAAAATAAATATTATGAAACAGATGAATATGTAATTCTTCCACATCATAAAGATTTATCTAAAAAAGAAGTTGATAGTCTTAATCTTTTAGTAAAAGATCACCCTATTGAAATAAGACAAGATTATGGTGGTTTTAAAGAAAGTACAAATATTTATGAAGAAACTAAAGAAGTGAATCTTTCTTCATCAAATTTAACTTTTAAAAATTCCGTTAAACTTTCATCAATGTTTTTTAGAAAAAATAAACATGGTGTTCCATATACTATATTTATGTTAACACTATTTATAAGTTTATTATATATATTTCAAGTATTTGTTTTATTTGATGGAAATAAATCAATGGTTATGCCAAAAGAAGATGAAGCTTTAAGAGTTGTTGATTTGACAGAACAAACAGCCCAAGGTACTTTATCTACTTCATATATTCATGCGATAACTGAAGAAGATATTAATGCTTATTATGAAAAAGGGTATAATGGAAATATATATACAGTATATAATTATTGTTTCTCATTAGGTATGGGTTATCTTGCAAGTAATAGAACTACTAGATTTGCCTCAATGTTTGATTATAATTATGTTAAAGAAACAACAGGCACTATTTGTTGTGATATGGAGTTTTTATTAAACTTATATGGTCAAGACAATGAACTAAATGTTATTGCGGGGTCTTTAGATAAAATTGATTCTAAAATTATTATTACTGATTATATTGCGGATAGTATGATTAATTATTCATCTAGTGCTCTTCATAATTATGATGATGTATTAGATAAATATGATAGATTTATTTGTGCGATTATTGATACTCGTTACAAAGAAAGATATCCAAATGTAATTGAACATGGAAAACTTGCGGATGTTAATAAAATGTCTCAAGATGATTATATTGATTTATATTTTAAAGAAGAAGAACACGCTAAATTCTTACAAGAAGTTCAAGATTATTTAAGCTTATCTTATGCGATCTGCGATAGTAAAGACTTTTATAATAATATTTTTAAAGCAAATACTACGTCAATTACATTTACAAACTTTTATGCAGAAAGTGATAAGACTACTTCATTCTATGATGGATTTATTTATATTCATAAAGATACAAATAATAGTTTTAAATTACAAGATGATGAAATTGTTTTATCGTATTCGCTATATCAATCTTTATTTGGTGAAGAATATAATGATGCTAATAGAACAACTTTCAAACCTCATAAAATGACTGTTAAAAGATATGCAGATATTTCTAGTGATAGTGAGTTAATTTTTGAAAGAGAACTAACTATTAAAGCTGTATATTCTACAACTTATGTTAATACAAAAACATTGCGTAATTTACAAATTGGACAAGTTGTTCCATATAGTTTATATTTTGATAATATGGATGATTTAGATATTGTATATGATGTAGCCAGTGAAAGAGGACATTTAATCTTTACACTTGATACGACAGTAGTTCCAGTAGTAAATACAATTATAGAATTATTTAGAGGCTTTTGTTATTTAATAATTTGTTTATTAATTGTCGCAAGTTTGGTTTATATTATTTTATATGGTGTTAATAGTATAAAACGTAATATATATGAAATAGGTGTTTTAAAAGCTTTAGGTACAAAAAATTATAATGTGTCAATTATCTTTATGGCTCAAATTTGTTTAGTTGGATCACTTACAATTGTTACATCAGTTTTAGGTATTATTGTTTTATCTAGCTTTAGTAATTATTTATTAATTGGTGCATTCGAAGATTTTATGACAATTAAGATTTTTAATTTAGATATAATCGCTACTTATCCAAAGATTATTTCTATCGATTTGACTCTTGTATTTGTTGGTACAATTATTTCTTCAACGATTCCATTAATATATTTAAGAACTTTAAAACCGTTAAATATTTTAAAAGGTAATAAAAAATAGTTTTTATGACTTCTAACTAAATGTTAGAAGTCTTTTTTCTTATTAAATAAAAATTATAACTTTTCTTGTTATTTTATAACTTTTATAGTATAATATAATAGTGAAAACGTTTACTGAAATATTCAAGGAGGACATTATAAATGAGAGAATATCATTCAAAAGCGATTAGAAATGTTGCTATACTAGGACATATGGACTGCGGTAAAACTACTATTGCTGAAGCAGCTTTATACCTTGCAGGTGCTATTGATAAGAAAGGTGAAGTTGAAAAGAAAAATACAGTAAGTGACTATACTGTTGAAGAACAAGCTCGTCAAACATCTTTACAATCTGCACTTATTCCTGTAGAATGGAATGGTCATAAGATTAATTTCTTAGATGTACCAGGAAGTGAAGAAATGATTGGTGAAGTTGAGAATGTATTATCAGTTGTTAAAGGTGCTGTTTTAGTTATCGATGCAGGTGCTGGTGTTGAACCTGGTACAGAACGTGCATGGGAAGAACTAAGAAAACATAATATTCCAACTTTAATCTTTGTTAATAAAATGGACAAAGAAAATATTAAGTATGAAGAATTAATCGAAGAATTAAAAGAAAAATTTGGTAAGAGAGTTGCACCATTTGCATATCCACTTGGAAAACAAGAAAAATTTGATGGTTTTGCTCTTGTTGCTGAAGGTAAAGCTAGATTATATCGTGATGGAATTTGTGTTGATGGCGAAATCTATGATGATAAGAAAGACAAAGTTCAAGAATTATATGAATGGATGTGTGAAGCAGTTGCTGAAACTAGTGAAGAATTAATGGAAAAATACTTTGCTGGTGAACCTCTAGAATTAGAAGAAGTTAAAACAGGTTTAAGAACAGCTGTATTAGCTGGTGAAGTTTATCCAGTTATTTGTGGTTCTGCTGTTAAAAATATTGGTATTGCAACACTTCTTAACATGATTATTGACTATAATCCATGTCCAGATGATTTAAAACCTAAAGCTGGTCATCTTCCTAATAGTGATCAAGAAGTTTTAAAACCAACTAAAGATTCTGAACCATTAGCTGCATATGTATTTAAAACTATTGTTGACCCATTCGTAGGTACAATTAGTTTATTTAAAATTTATTCAGGTGTTATTAAAACAGGTATGGATGTATATATCCCTAATATTGACCAAACAGTTAAATTACCTCAAATTTTCTCATTAATGGGTAAAACACAACTTCCTATTGATGCTGCATATGCAGGTGATATTATTGCTGTAGCAAAACTTTCTGAACTTGAAATTGGTTATACATTATGTGATAAGAAATCTCCAGTTGTATTTGATAAACCAGAATATGCTACTCCAATTTATTATGTAGCAATCAAACCAAAGAATAAACAAGATGAAGAAAAGATCTCTTCTGCACTTACAAAGATTAAACAAGAAGATCCAACATTCGAATTTAAACGTAACCCTGAAACTGCTCAATTATTAATTGGTGGTCAAGGTGTATTACATATTGGTTATATTATTGATAAATTAAAGAACATCTTTAAAGTTGAAGTTGAACAAGAAGATCCAAAAGTAGTTTATCGTGAAACTATTCGTGGTAGAACAACTGGTGACAAAGGTGTTCAAGGTCGTCATAAGAAACAATCTGGTGGTGCTGGACAATTTGGTGATGTTTGGATTAAATTTGAACCTTCTCAAGAACCATTCGAATTCCATGAAGAAGTATTTGGTGGGGCTGTTCCTAAGAACTATTTCCCAGCTGTTGAAAAAGGTCTTCAAAAAGCACTTGAAAAAGGTCCTCTTGCTGGATTCCCAGTAATTGGTGTTAAAGCAACACTTGTTGATGGTTCATATCATCCAGTAGATAGTAATGAATTATCATTTGTACTTGCAGCAAGTCTTGCTTGGCAAGCAGCAATTAAAGAAGTTAAACCAACTATCTTAGAACCAATTATGGAATTAAATATTACTGTTAAGACAGAACACGTTGGTACAGTAATGGGTGATATGTCTAAACGTCGTGGTAGAATCTTAGGTCAAGAAGAAATTGGTGGTGGAAAGACTGTTGTTACAGCAGAAGTTCCTGAATCAGAAATCGCTAAATATGCTACTGAACTTAAGACTATGACTCAAGCTAGTGGCCGTTTTGAAAGAAAATTCTTACGTTACGATATCACTCCTGAAGATCAAATTAAGAAGATTGTTGCAGAAAACAAAACTAATTAATAACTAAAAGCCCCTATCTTATAGGGGCTTTATTATTTTATATTAACATATATCTTAATGTGTTATTTAAAAAAAAGTTTGATTAAAATGTTTCAAATAGTTATTATTTTTATAATTACACAAAAAAAGTATTAAAAGGAAAAAG
>JAZOLP010000168.1:0-4812 GCA_045653225.1 Bacilli bacterium | reverse complement strand
ATTTTTAATGAATAATCTTTAATTAATTTTAATCGTTTAACAATTATAAAAAATACCATATAAATAAGAATTGTTTTTAATACAGCATCAACTAATAATACAATAGAAATTATTATATTAATCAATGAACTAGGAATATTTAAATTAATAAAAGATAAATCAGAAAAGTATTTAACACCACTTATTATTTCAAAACCTATAATACTTAAAATACTTGTACATAAACTTAGAATAAAGGTTACAATATAATTGACAAATCTCTTTTTTGATTTCTTTTCTAAAATACCAAAAATAAAACCTAATATGATATTTGGAATAATTACAAATAAAGTAATTAGTGGTTCTGCGAATAAAAAAGATAAAGTAATTGAAGCAAATAATACTGCAAGTGAGTACGAAATTTTATTTCTTATGATATATATCCCCATAAATAATGGAGTAAAATAGTAAATGATACTATCTGCGCTTGTAAATAGATATCTTGAAATCAGTGCAAGTACAGCATAAATGGCTGAAAATATTGCACCTTCTGTAATTGATTTAATAATTTTGTTGTTCATAAACATCAGGTTGTTCTATTTGAACAGATGTTCTAAATAAATAGAAAATTGATTTTACAGTATTAATAGTATAGGCTGGAGTAAGCGCAACTAAAGCTGGTAAACAAACAAAAATCATTAATAAATATAATATAATAAAATATTTAGCAAATTCATCAGTTTGATTAATTAATTCTTCTGAAAAAGCTTTTGCAGCTAAGAATAACATTAATGTAGTTATTCCCATAATTATCC
The DNA here is from genome assembly GCA_045653225.1 of Bacilli bacterium. Lineage (GTDB taxonomy): Bacteria > Bacillota_I > Bacilli_A > ML615J-28 > CAG-313 > UBA1737. The sequence continues at coordinate 4,018 of JAZOLP010000168.1, read as the reverse complement.
AATTAATTGTACAAAATGTTGTTAGTGAAGATTTCATTTTATTTAAATGAGTTAAATTAACTTTTTCAGTTTTCATACCTTTAATAAAACTAATTATTGAAAAGGAGTAAAATAATCTTCCAACAAAGTTAATTAAAAATAATGAAACATAACTCATTAAAAAATTAGAATATAAAGATAATATTAAGTTATCATTATCACTTGCCTCAACTACTTTAGCGAAAAACTCTATAATACCAATATATTGGCCACCACATATAATTGGGGAAATTATTGTAATTATTAATATTGCGCAAATCGAACAAATACTATGTACTTTCGCAGTATGAAAATAAGAGTTATTCGTTTCTTTATATAAATTATTAAATGCAATCAAACTTAAAATTGAAGACAATAAAGTAGTAACTGGTAGTGTTACTATTTCTACCCCATCTCCAATTCCTATAAAAGGTACAATTAATGCGACTAAACCTACAATAATTGATATAGCTAATAAAACAAAATTTTTCTTTCTCATAATAATCTCCTTTTTTTGTTATTATATCAAAAAACACAAGAAAAAGCAAGAAAGTAAAAAGATTCTAATTAATATTAGAATCTTTTTTAATATATATTAATATTGTTATTATAGCTGCTAAAAAAAGCATTAAAGAACATATATAAAATAATAGAATATTATTACAAGCATATATGACTCCCCCTATTAAAACACCAATTATTCCTCCTAAAGATATAAAACTTTGTCTTAATCCCATTAAAATTCCTGATTTAATGTTTTTATATTGGTTTAAGTATTCTACTATTACAGGTTCAATAATTGCTTTTGTTATTACAAATATCATATAGAATGTATATATATTTAATAATAAATTAGGAAACGTAAATGTACAAAGCAACATTACACAGCCTATAAAAGATAATATTGATAAAGCCAATAATGGTTTAAATTTTCTATTAATTAAAGGTGTAATTAATAAATTAACGAATAAAGTAATTATACCGACAAATAAATTAACTGTACCTAATTTTAAAGAACCATATCCCGAATCTGAAAAATATACATCTAAATATTTTGATACGTCTGTAAATGAGATATTTATTATTGTAATAACTATAAAAAATATAACAAGTGATAGTGGTAATATTTTTATATCTTTTAAACTTTTTAAAGGATTCATACTTCTAATAGATTGTTTTTCTTCATCATTAAATTTCATAAAGATTAAAACAAATAATGAAAAAATTACCATACTAAATGCTTGTATAAAAAATACATAATTATAATTTGGATTAAATATTTCACCAAATGCTCCACCAATAAATGAACCTAATGATGTACCAACCAAATGGAATGATATGAATGTAGCATATAATCTTGGACCATTATATATTGATAAATCTTTACTTCTTGTCATATATGATAGTAAAGAAACTAATATTCCACCGCTAAAGATACCAGAAAAAAATCTAGCAGCGATAATTAAATATTTATTACTAAAAATTCCAAATAATATTTGGCCCATCCCATAAAATAATAAACAGATAATCAAAACGACTTTTCTACCTCTAGCATCACCTAATGCACCCCATATTGGAGCACTTATTAACATTCCTAATGACATAGCTGCAAAAAAGTAACCAAATACTAATTTTTCTAATCCTATTTGATTTATATAATAAGGAGTAATTGGATGTCCTATATTGGTTGTTATACCAACTAATAACCCAGCTATTAATAAATATATATATTTTTTCATATTTTCACCTATTTAAATATATGTATATTTTTTAATAAATAAAACATAGGTTTAGTCCTATGTTTAATTTACTTCTAATTCTTTTGAAAGTTTATTTTGTTTTGATGACTTAACAAGAAATGTGAATAATAAAGCAAATGCTACAAATACAGATAACGCCTCTGCAATTGGAGTTGCCCATAAAACACCAAGTTCTCCAATTCGATCTACTAAAATAAACATTAAAGGTATATCTAATAAACCTTTTCTTAAAATTGAAAGTACAAACGATGATACCTTTCTACCAGTAGCTTGGAATACAGTATTAGTTGCAAATGAAATTGAACATAAAGGTACAGCAGCTTCTATTATATGTAGGAATTCGACACCATAATTTATAACGTTTTCTTGATCAGGAACAAAAAAGCCAATTAATTCTTTTGTAAATATTTGGAAGAATGTTATAGCAACAAGAGAAAAACCTATTGCTGTAACAAACATAAATGTTATACCTTTTTTCATACGCTTTAAATTTTTAGATGCGTAGTTATAAGCAATAAATGGCAACATACCTTGTGTTATTCCCATACAAATATTAAATGCTAATGTGTTTACTTTTTTTGCAACCCCAAGTCCAGCAAGCGCAGGGCTTTGAAGTTCTAATGAAACGGCTCCTTTTACTAGTGTGTTTGCAAAAATATTTGAAACCATAGCTAATGTAACACTTAATGCAGCAGGAAAACCAATAAATAATACTTCTTTCGGAATAGAATGTTTTATTGAGATATCTTTTGGTTTAAGTGTAAATACTTCTATTTCTTTATGTTTAATTATATATATGATAAAGAAAACAGTTGATGCTACATTAGATAACATAGTAGCAATACCAGCACCTAAAACTTCATTTCCTTTCGGTAAAAAAACAAACATAAATAGTGGGTCTAAAATAATATTTAACACGCCACCTAGTCCCATACCAATACTAGCTTCTTTTGATGCACCAACAGATCTAACTAAATGTCCAAATACATTATTTAATATTGTTGGTAAACCACCAATTACAATCGTAACTAAAGTATATTGATATATATAATCATAAGTTTCTTCAGCACCACCTACTAAATAAATAACAGGTTTTGCAAAAATCAACATAAATAAACTGTATAAAACAGCTATTAATACGCTTCCCCATAAAGAAAACGCAAATACATTTTTTGCTTTAGCAGGATCTTTTCTTCCTAAATATCTCGCGATTAAGCTAGATCCACCAATACCAAATAAATTTGCAAGTGCATTTAAAATAATAAATACAGGCATTATTACTGATATTGCAGCAACTGCATGCTCATCTTTTGTTTGACCTAAAAACCATGCATCCGCATAATTATAGATGATCATGATTATTTGTGATATGATTGTTGGGATAGCAAGACTCAAAAAAGCTTTGGGAATTGAATATTCTTCGAATATTTTAGTTTTGTCGTTTTGTTTCATAATTATTCTCCATTATTTATATTATATCATTTTTTTATCAATTTAACCAAAAAGATGAAACAAAAAAAATATACTCATAAAAATGAGTATATTTCTACTTATAATATTTAACTAAAATTCCTTCTTTAACTAAAGGGATAGATTTTTTAGCCTCATCATATAAATTATTCATTAATTCTTCTAAACCTTCAATATAAATGGAATTATTTATAATATCTTGATATATATCAAATGATAAAGGTATAATGAAATCTTTTATATCTGCGTATTCTTCTTTGTCTGGCAAACTTGAACATATAAATAAATTTACTGGCGCATTAGTTTTTGAATAAGCAGCTACAGTGAAGAAATTTAAATCATGATAATCAAAGAAATATGTTTGTTCGTTATTTACAACTTTTAATCCTTCTTTTTTAAGAATTATTGTTCGGTCTTCTTTGTTTGTTCCATTTTTTAAAGAATCAATGTAATCATTAACAAATGTATTTAAATGTTTACTATATAGTTTTGGCTTAAAGAACATCATTATTGAAAGTAAAGATACAACAATAACAATTGATACAATTAACAATACTACTTTATTTGTAATATATGACTTAACCATAATTGGACCAAGAAATATAATTACTAACGAAATCATTATGTATTTGTTTAAATTTTTCTCCATTCTTATTAAATACATTGATTTAGAACTAGAATTTAACATCGCATAAGTAATAGCTTTATTATTAGTTATAATATGTTCAATATAATCGATTTCTTTTGTTGGTAGTTCTTTAACAAAAATA
>JAZOLP010000167.1:0-6115 GCA_045653225.1 Bacilli bacterium | reverse complement strand
TTAATTTTTTATAAAAATCAGAAAAATAGGTGTTTTTTATACTCCTGTTTTTTGTTTAATTTATTAAATAACAAGTCTAAAATAGCTTTTGCAATATCAGAATTTTCTACTAATTCTTTATCAGAATCAGATAAATTTTCTAATGAGAATTCATCTTGATTTAAAGTATTTTGATAAGTAGAAATTATCGTTTCAACAACATCTGCAGCTTCTGTGATCTCTTCTTTTGAGTAATCAACAGGGGTGTCATTTCCAATAATTTCATTTAAGAATTGGTTTGTTAAATCGATGTTTTCTTCCTTTAAAGCAATTTCTTCCATCGAAGAAATAAGTTCATCTGTAACAGTTAAATCGTTTAAATCTAGTGTTGGATTTTGTATTAATGATGCAACTTTAATCGCGTTATAAACTACATCAGCAGATGATTTCAGAGTTTCTTGATTTGTGAAATCACATTCTACAATACCATCAAAAACATTATTTAATATAGTACCAAGAAGTTTAGTTGTAATGATACCTTCAGATGAAGTAATCATTATACCTTTTAACTCAGAAGCATCTAGCGATTCATATGTAACTTCGAAATCAAACGATTTTACTTCTTCTATAACATCTAATAATAATGTTATTTCATATTCCCAACCATTAACATTTTCTATTATGTTTTTTTCTTCATTACTAAGCTCAATGCTTACTGTTTCATCATAAGATGAAGCAGCAAGTGAAAGAATTTCGTAAATAGAATCACCAAATAGTTCACTATTAGCTATTGAACAAATGATGCTTACAATAGCAGTTTTTTGTTCTTCTGTTTGATTATTTGTTAATAAAGTTGAAAAGTCGAATTCATCTAAATTATCACTGAATGATAAAATATTTTTAAAGATTTTGCAAATATAATCTACTTCTTTATTCCAATTAGTAACATTATCATAATCTAGTGTAATATTATACTCATCTAATAAACTTGTAAGGTCAATCATATTAATAATTGATTCAAAAACAATTGATTCTTTACCATTGATCAATTCCAAATTAAATATCTCTTTAATTATTTTAATCAAAGTATCTTGAGTAAGTGGATTAGAAATATCTAATTCTTTATTATCAAATAAACCTAACTCTTTAATATCTTTAAATATAACAATAAACTTATCAACGTCATTTGTAAATAAAGTATCAATACTTTCTTCAGTAATTAACTCTTTTAAGAAAGAAACATCCAAACTCGTATTTGTATTATCAAGTAGTTCATGTACTTTATTTGGTAATTTAGGTAAAATATGTTCGCTAACAAGCGATGAATTTTTAGCTTTTGTATAAATATTTTCAATATGGTTTGCTAGATTAGCATTATCAAATATATTCATCCAATTATCTTTATCAAACTCTAAATCTTGATATGCATTTAAGAATTCGCATACTACATCTTTAATCGATAAAAGTTCTGTTTTCCAATTTGTATTTTTAATTGATGTAAAATCAAATCCAAATGATGTTAAAGATTCATTTTTTTCTAAGTTATCAATTAATACATTCATTACAATAGGCAGAATGTATTCAGCAAAAACTTCACATTCTAATGCGCTATTAATTACTTTGTTTAATTCAGTTTGAAGTTCATTATTCGTTAATACATCTTTAAAGTTATCAGGATCAACGTTTAATGTTTGATATGATTGTATAACATCATGTAATAATTTTTCAATAGAATCTAAATTATCTTTCCAATTTACATTTTTTAATGCTTCAAAATCAATATCTAAATTACTTAATTCTTCATTAGTTTCTAAATTGGCAATTAATACTTGCATTAAAGTTGGAATTAATGTATCAGTAATAATGTTAGAATCATCTAATTGTTTAAATACATATGTAACAAATCCAGGTAACGCTGTATCATTTAAAGCAACTTTTATATCCGAAAAATCAATATTAACTTTTAAGTATTCTCTATAAATATTTAATCCTGTTGTTATAAACGAAGGACCATCCATTTTCCAATTAATTGAATTTATTTTTGTGAAATCGATTTGATATTTTTCATATTCTCCTGATGTAAATTCAGATTCTAAGCTTATAATAGCATATGGGATTAAAATTTGATTTATTAGTTCTATTTGTGTTGCGCCTGTTGCTAGATCTTCGACTAAATCAATTACTCCTTCTGATTTTATTAATGCATCTGTGTTTTCAATATTAATAGTAAAATCATTATGTTCTTTTAAAACATTAATTAAATTAGCTAATAAAATAAATTCTTTATTCCAATCAAATGTTTTTAATTTATTAAATGTTTCTGTATAATCGCTTTCCTCTTGTTCTAGTGAGTATACTGCATACTCTAATGCTGCAGGGATTATTGCTCTTATTAAATGACTATTTCTAAACACACTTGAAATATTTTCAATATCTTCATCTGTTAATACAGATAAATCTATTTCTTTTTTATTTGTATTTTCCAATTCATTTACGAGATTTATTACTTTTGTAATGGAAGGTAATGCTTCTTTAATTTCTAAATATTCATCTTTTAAATTTACTTTTGTTTCATTATATTCAAACGTAAATGCACCAAGAACATAACGTGCATCAAAAGATAGTGAATCATCCTTATAAAAAATCACCGACATTCGATCAATTATTTGACTTTTTACAATCGATTCTTCATACATATTTGTATAAATTAAAACATCATCTAACGATCCATCTTCAACTTCTACATATTCATTTATATCATTAACAACTGATGCTACTAATGACAATGTTCCAAATAGAGGTAATAAAAATAAAAATGAGGCTAAAGCAAAATGTCCCGCTCCAACAAGCATACCTAGGGCTTTATTATTTCTTTTTTCTTTTCCGAAGAATATTCTTAGTATCAATCTTAATATTAAACTAGTAAACCAAATACATGTAAGACCTGAAAAATAAATTGTTATCTTTATTATCATTACAGCAAGACTTTCAATGAGTTCTTTCATTTGTGAATCTTTTTGTAGTTCTGTACTATTTGGATATACCATATCAGAAATTACAAGTGATAACGCTTTATCAATAGAATATGTTTGTTCTGTATATTCTTCTGGAATAACATCTACTATTTCATTTACTTTATTTAAATCAATTTCAATATTCATTATTTTATTTGAAATTGGATTTAGAAAGATGAAAAATAAAATAGTTGGTATTATTAATGAAATTAATTTTCTTAGATTCTTTTTAAACCCTCTACACAATCCACCTAACAAACAAACTACAAAAATTATTAGTACTAATGAATCTAAAATAAGAAAATAATTCATTTTATCACCTATCCTTTCTTTTGTTTATTATAACATATTTAATTTATATTTACAATATTTTTATATTTCTTTTATAAATACATTAATGCCTTCTAATTTCTTAATTAAAGCCTCATAACCCCTTAAAATTACTTCTGAATGATTAATTGTTGTAATTCCTTTAGAAATAAGGGCTGCGATTATTAGGGCGAAACCGCCCCTTAAATCGGATGCGAAAACTTCTTTACCAATTAATTTAGAAGGGAATATTAATAAATAATTATTCTTTAAATACATTTGTCCATTCATTTTTAACAGTTCAAATACTTGTGAATATCTATTTGGATAAATATTATCTTTTATTAAGGATATATTATTACAAGATAACATTACACTTACCATTAATTGTTGTAAGTCTGTTGGAAAATTAGGATAATCATCTGCGATTATTTTCATATTATTTAATGGTTTATTCTTAATAATTCTAATGTTTCTTCCTTCATTATAGATATATAAGCCACTTTTTCTAAAAGTATTAAGTACTTCTTCTAAATGATTAATATTGATATTTTTTAATAATATGTTACTTTTTTCAACCGCTGCAGCAAGACATATATAGCTTCCTGCTTCTATACGGTCTGGCATAATTTTATGAGTTGCGCCGTTTAGTTTTTTTACTCCTTCTATTATAATAGAATTATTATTTATTTTTATTGATGCATTCATTTTCTTTAAGACACAAATGAAATCTAAGACTTCTGGTTCTAATGAAGGGTTATTTATAATAGTTGTTCCTTTTGTTAAAACTGTAGCTAAAATTATATTAATAGTAGTGCCTAATGATTTAGTTTTTAATGTTATATTAATTGGATGTTTTTTTCTTCTTTTTATAATTATATTATAGTCATTAAAACAAACTTGCGTATTCATCATTTTAAATGCATCTAAATGATAATCTATAGGCCTTTTATCAAAGTTACATCCACCAGGAAATTTTGTTATTACTTCTTTTTTTACCGAATATAAAGCACCCATAAGATAATATGATGCTCTTATTTCATTAATATAATTACTATTTATTTTAGATTTGACTCTTTTTCTTTGTAACATCACTTCATTAGTTTCTATACATCTTACTACTTTAACATTAGCTAATTTCAGCAATTCTAACATATTATCTACATCTTTAATATTAGGTACGTTTGTTAGGTGAATCATCTCTTTTGTTAAAAGAGATAACGTTAAAATAGGTAAACAAGCGTTCTTAGAACCACTTACTTTAATCTCTCCAAAAATGTTTTTTGTTTCATTTATTAATAGTTTCATAATTTCACCTCATACTCATAACATTTTATGCTGAAAAAATTATTTTAATCTTTTTTGTTGATTATTTAATCATTTGTGGTATCATATGAGTAGTGTTTTTAAATTAAAGGAGGTACATATGAAATATCGTACTGAAAAGGATGCTATCGGAGAGATAAAAATCCCCGCAGAAGCATACTATGGTATAAACACGCTTAGATCAAAAGATAATTTCGATATTACTAAACGTGGTATTCCAAGACAAATGATTAAAGCTTTAGCATATGTAAAAAAAGGTGCAGCTAAAGCAAACGCTGATGCGGATTTGATATCAGATGAAATATCTAAAGCAATCATGCTTGCGTGTGATGAAATTTTAAATGGTAAATTACATGGACAATTTATCACAGACTTAATCCAAGGTGGAGCAGGTACTAGTATTAACATGAATGCTAATGAAGTTATAGCAAATCGTGCAAATGAAATTTTAGGCGGTAAAAAAGGAGTATATGAATTCGTACATCCAATTGATCATGTTAATAAATGTCAATCGACAAATGATGTTATTCAAACTGCAGGAAAAATTGCAATTACAAAACAATTAAAAAAATTAATTGTTGAAGTTAAAAAATTACATAACGCTTTAAATGATAAAGCAGATGAATTTAAAGATGTAATTAAAATGGGTAGAACACACCTTCAAGAAGCTGTTCCTATGACTCTAGGTCAAGAATTTAAATCATATGCAAATGTTATTGCACGTGATTTAAAACGTTTAGACTCTGCAATTGAAGCATTAAGTGAAGTTAATATGGGAGCAACAGCAATTGGTACAGGAATAAACGCAACTCCTAAATACATTAAAAAGGTTGTTCCACATATTGCAAAATATTCTGGTGAAAATTTAAAACCAGCTAAAGATTTAATTGATAATACTTCTAATTTAGATTGCTTTGCATATGCTTCTAGTATGATTAAAAGTTTAGCTTTAAATCTATCTAAAATGGCAAGCGATATTAGATTTATGGCATCTACTCATATCAACGAACTTATTTTACCAAGAGTACAACAAGGTTCTTCTATTATTCCAGGTAAGTTTAATCCTGTAGTTCCAGAAGTAGTTAACCAAGTTTCATTCTATGTTATAGGATTAGATGTTACAATAACTAATGCAGTTGAAGCAGGACAACTTGAATTAAATCCATTCTTACCAGTTATTATTATGGCTTTATTTGAAGAACTTACAAATATTAGACATGCTGTAAGAACATTTAATAACCTTGCTATTAGTGGTCTTAAAGTTAATACAGAATCTTGTATGTCAAATGTTAATAATTCTAAAAGTATTATTACTGCTTTATCAGCTCATATTGGCTATGACGCAGCATGCAAAATTGCTGAAGAAGCTGAACAATCAGGAAAATCTATTAAAAATTTAATTATTGAAAAAGAATTGTTAACTGAAAAAGATTTAGAAGCTATATTAGATCTTAAGAAATTAGTTTCTCCAGGTATCCCAGGATTAG
>JAZOLP010000166.1:0-3653 GCA_045653225.1 Bacilli bacterium | reverse complement strand
TCATACTATTTGATTTAGCTAATACATTAATTTCCTACGATGAAGACATAACAAATAATAAATTAATAAATTTCGGAAATAAATTGTTAGATTTAGGATTCAAAGTATATATTTTAACCAATAATAAAGGAAAAAGACTTAATAAGTTTTTAGAAAAATTTCCAGCAACAGCAAGTGGAAATAAAATGAAGAAACCATTTATAAGAAAAATTAAGAATTTCTTAAAAGAACATAACATTAGTGATTATAATGAAATTGTTATGATTGGTGATCAACTTGTTACTGATATTTTATGTGCAAATAAACTTGGAATATCGTCTTATTTAGTAAAATCGATAACACGAAATAGCGAAAAATTTTATACAACAATAAATAGAACTAGAGAATTATTTATTGTAAAAAAATATTCTAAAAAAAATCCTGACTACGCAAATAAGATTTTAGAATTAATTAAAAAGGAGAAAAAACATGGCTAAATGTATAGGTTGCGGAATTAAATTACAAACTCATGATGAAAATTTAGCTGGTTATGTGCCACTACTTGTTAGTGCAGACTTAGGGGATAACATTTATTGTAAGAGATGTTATCAAATAATTCATAATGGTAAAAGATATAATCCTGAAATATCAGATAGTGATTATTATAAAAAAATAAGCGTTATTAAAGAACAAAAAGCTATTGTTGTTTTAATGATTGATATTATGGATATTTATGGTGGATTTATTCCAAATTTATCTGATTATATTGGTGATAATCAAGTTATTATCGTTGTTAACAAAGTTGATATTATGCCGCGTGATGTGCATCTTAAAAAAATAGAAGAACGTATAAGAGGCATAGCTGCGAAAGAAGGATTAGATGTTTTGAGTGTTATCATGATTTCTGCTAAAAAGAAACAAAATATTGAAAATGTTTTAAATAAAATATTTAAAATAAAAGATAATGCCTTAAAGAAATCTAAATCATACCGTGAAAGAAGAATTAATAAAATAAGAGACTGTTACATTTTAGGATGTGCTAGTGTTGGAAAATCAACATTTATTAACGCTATAAAAGAAAAATACTTAAACGATAATAAATTTATAACTACTAGTGATCAATTTCAAACTACAATGGATTTTATAAAAGTGTATATTGATGAAGACAATTATATAATTGATACACCTGGTTTAATAAATTACCGTTCGTTTGGTGCTTATTTAGATTATGAATCAATGAAAGTCTTGATGCCAAAAAGTTACTTAAAACCAAGAACTTTTCAATTAAATCCTGATCAAACTTTATTTATGGGGGCTTTAGCATCTATTGATTTTATTAAAGGTGATAAAATTAATGTAAGCTTCTATACTTCTAATGACTTGTATATTCATAGAACTAAAACTATAAATAGCCAAAATATTTATGAAACGCAAAAATTAAGTTTGTTAAAACCTCCATTTACTAATGAAGAATTAGAAAGAATTAGTAAAACAAAAGAAGTAATGTTTAATATCGAAGAAGGTCAATATGACTTATTAATCAGTGGAATTGGGTTTGTTCATATTGTTGGAACAAATATTGCGTTTAAGGTAAAAGTTCCTGAAAACATTGATGTTAGACTAGTTGAAACTTTCATTTAATGGATATATGATTAAATTTGATTATTTAAAAGAGAAACTAAAATCATCTATGACAATAGATGGTGTTGTACAAAAAAGGTATTATCATTCATTAGAGGTTGCTAAAAAGGCTTTAGAAATTAATGAAAGATTAAATTTGGGTTTAGATAATGAAAAAGTTTATTTGACTGGACTTCTTCATGATGCTGCAAAGCTTAAGGATGAAAAATTATTATTAGAGATTATACAAGAAGAATTTCCAAATTTAGTTGATCAAGTTTTGGATTCTAAACCTATATGGCATAGTTTGGCTGGGCCTAGAATTGTTAAAGAAGAATATAAAATATTTGATGAAGAAATATTATCTGCAATTTGTTATCATTCTACAGGTAAACCTAATATGAGTGTTTTGGATAAAGTCTTATTTGTTGCTGATTATATTGAAGATTCAAGGGGTGGTTCTTGGACAAAAGAAGCGACTTCAGCAAGCTATGAAAGTTTAGATAAAGCGGTTAAAATAATATTAAACCAAAAAGTTGATTTTTTAAGAAAAAGTGGTAGAATAATATGTGAGCTTACATTTGACGCTTTAAAATATTATTCAGAATAGGGTGTAAAATGTTAGAAGAAATTATTAAAAGTTTAGAAAAAGCTGTAGTTGAAGATATAAGAGTATATGATATGAAAGAGAAAACTCCATTTTATGATTATACTATTATATGTACTGTAAATTCATCTCGTCAAGGTACAGCTTGTGTAAATTATTTAAGAGATGATGCTGAAAAATTAGGTTTATGGGTAAGAGGATATAGCTCTAATCCTGATAGCTTATGGTTTTTAGTTGATTTAAATGAATATGTAATTCATATCTTTGTTGGAGAAGAAAGACAACGATTCAATTTAGATGGAATGTATTCGAAATAAAAAATATTAATTATTCAAGTTTTGTTTTAAATATACATATACTTTTATTAGGGTGATATATTGAAATTATCTGATTTATCTAATAAAGATGTTATTAGAGATGAAGATGGAACAAAACTTGGCAAAATTCATGATGTTACTGTAGATACTGCCTCTGGAAAAATAATAAGTATTCATATTAATAATGGATTTAGATTTAGTGGATTATTTAATAATAGTGAAGAAATAATAATTCCCTGGAATAAAATTGTTAAAATAGGTAGTGATGTAATAATTGTAGAAACGGTTCATAACTTGAAAATGGAAATAAATAACAAAACCTAGGAGGAAAAGAAAAAATGAAAAATTATGTTCCAAGTTTAGAAAAAGAATTTAAACCAATGATTATTGAACTTCGTAAGTTCAAAGAAAAAGGAAGCGTACCATTTGCGATTTGTGTTGAACGTCAAAGTGGGTACAAATACCGTTATGACTTAAATGTTATGCCTGGTAAAGATGCTGAAAATGAAGAAATGATTGAAAGAATCATTAAAAGTATTCTTTGGGTTGTTGGTGGATTTAAAATTTATCTTGGTGGTAATGATGAATTAGTTAAAGCTATGCAACAAGTATTCTCATATGAAGGTGCTCGTAAATTTGACGTTGAATTTATGGAAAGAGTTTACAAACAAAAATTTGAAGTTATTGCTTGTAGTTTTGATGAAGTTCCTGCTTCTGTTGAAGCTTCAATTCCTGCTGGTGGCCATTTAGCTGGTAACCGTATTGGTTTTGATGCTGGTGGTTCTGACAGAAAAGTTTCTGCTGTAGTAAATGGTGAAGTTATCCATTCAGAAGAAGTTGTTTGGTTCCCTAAAATCAATGCTGATCCAGAATATCATTATCAAGGTATCTTAGATTCATTCCGTCGTGCTGCAGAAAAAATGCCAAGTGTTGATGCAATTGGTGTTTCAAGTGCTGGTATTTATATTGATAACGAAGTAAGAGTTGCTTCATTATTTATTAAAGTTCCACAAGATGAATTTGATGCAAAAGTTGTAGATATGTACATTCGTGCTGCAAAAGAATATGGTGATGTTCCTCTAACAGTTGCAAATGATGGTGACGTTACAGCACTTGCTGGTTCAATGAGT
>JAZOLP010000165.1:0-2022 GCA_045653225.1 Bacilli bacterium | reverse complement strand
GGGACTTCAGCATTTTCTAACCAAAATTCAAAATCTTGTATAGATAAATCTATTGGCTCATATTTAAATTTATACCCTTTACGTTTAATATTTATTAAAGCTTTATTATCTGATACGCACATTAATCTTACAAAAAACATTAATAACATCCAAATAAAGGTAAACATAGGTACAAATATTATTATTCTAAATACATTCCCAACTGGTATTAAATTACATATAAAAAACAATACTATAGGAACAATGCTTGCTAAAAGAAAATTTAATGTGACTTTTTTATAACTAGTAGAATCAGTATCTGCAGTAAAGATTTCATATAAAAATTTTTTCATAATATTCGCTCCTTTCTTTTTTAATAAACCTATGAACTTTCAAAGTCTCAATTTTATTTTCAGATTTTTATTTCACTAAGTCCTATGATTAATTATACCATACTATACAAAAATTTACTATAAAATTAAAAACTGGCTTGTTTTTTAGGCAAACCAGACTAGCATATTATTGGTGGACTAGGGGATAATTAAACTCTTGTCCTAAATTCCTAGAGTCTTATATATTTTTGATTTTTACTATTTGGTTTATCAGGCAAAGTCATAGCTACAAGATGATTCTCAATAGCAGGGTTTAAATAACTTGATCTGAGTGTTTCTTTGGTCTTGATTCCTAATTTCATTATTAAATCATTTGCTGAATATGGGATTCCAACTTCCATTATTTCAAGTAATTTATTAACTTGATCAGATATATTTTTACTTTCTTTTTCAACACTAATTACAATTTCATCTAAAGTTTTATTTATCATTTCAAGCATAAATTCAATAAAGTAATTTGAATTACCATTTTTATGACACTCAGAGATTTTTTCATAGTATTCAGATTGATATTCTTGAATTTGAGATTCTATTGGAATATATTCAAAAATTGTATTCCATTTGCTAAGCAAAACATTTTGCCACAATCTCGCAATCCTTCCATTACCATCTCCAAAAGGATGAATGAAAACAAATTCATAATGAAATACACAAGACTTAATTAAAATTGGTGTTTCCTTGTCTTTTCTTAACCATTCAAATAAATCATTCATTAGAGTAGGAACCATATTTTCTGGAGGAGCAACAAAAATCACTTTATCGCCATCAAAAACACCTTCTCCATGATTTCTATATTTACCAGATTCATCACAAGTTAAATACGTCATAATGCTATGAGCTCTTAGTAGATCTTCTTCTGAATATCCATCAAATGTATTTAACGAAGAATAAGCAAGGTACGCGTTTTTAACTTCTTGAATTTCTTTTTTTGGTCCTAATACTACTTTACCTTCAATTACATCTTTAACTTGGGATAGCGATAAGGAGTTAGCCTCTATTGCTAAAGAAGAATGTATGGATTTAATTTTATTATTTTTTCTTAACACAGGCATTCTTTTTAAAGAACTAAAAGAGTTAATTAATCCAATTTTCTCAGTAATAGAAATAGAAAGATTTAACATCTTGTTTGTTATATCTAATGGTGGCTTGTACATAATATCATCTCCTATTATATTATACCATAAAAAGACCAATAATTCAAGTTATCTTGCTTAAATCTTACTTAAAATGTTACTTAATTTATCTTTATATTTTAAAAGCCACTTAGTCTTTTAGGTAAAGTGACGTAAGTACTTCTGGTAGATCTGACATATGCTTGACTGTCCCCACGTCAAATTTATTAAAATATTATTATAAATTTTTAATTCGATTCTTTTAATTTATCATTATTGAACATCATTTTAACTCTGTAACAAAATAATTACTTACTAATTCTTCATAATAATCTAATGAACTAAAACATCCCCAAAATGATAATACAGATCCATCTGGTAAATATTCTCCGATATATCCTGCATAGCTTCCTTCTTTGTAATTTGCCCAAATTATTAGAAAATTACCATTATCATAACTTAGTTTTATACAAATATCTCTTGGTGAATCATAAGCATAATATGTATGTAAAATGTCTGTTTCTTTAAAAGAACTTAAA
>JAZOLP010000164.1:0-1762 GCA_045653225.1 Bacilli bacterium | reverse complement strand
TAATATTATTGTTTTCATCGTATTTATATTTTAAAAAGTTTTCTTCACTTGATAGTGCTGCAACTTCTAAAGATGCCATAGAGAAAATATCACTTGCTGCAAATGTAACTGCTTGTTCTAAAAATTCATTTGTTCTTTCACTAAAGTAGTTATCTGCAGCTTTAATAGCGGTTAATGGTATTAAAATAAATAATAAAAAAATGACAATAAATTTAATTTTTTTCATAATAAAAACCTCATAATATTTTATTTATTATGAGGTATTTTTATTAATGAAATTGATTCAGAACCAATACCTTCTTCTAAAGATATTAGACCTTTTTTATTAAGAGTAGCTGCTTTAACACATACGAATTCAGCTTCAGTAATATTTTTGATATTATTAGCCATTTGTTTTTTATATTCTTTTAAGTTTGGCTTTATTAAATATACCATAACGTCAATTGATTGAATTTTAATATGTTTCTTTTTTAGTAATTTAACTACTTCTTTTAAGAAAATACTAGAATCATATCCTTTATATTTTTCATCCGTATCTGGAAATAACGTTCCAAGATCACCTAGATTTGCGGCTCCTAGTAAGCTTTCACATACCGCATGATACACACAATCGGCGTCACTATGACCTTTTAATATTGGATAATCTTCAAAAGTTATACCACCTAATATTAATTTTGAGTGATTATCAAACGGATGATAATCTAATGAATGACCAATCGAATATTTAAACTTAGAAAATAATTCATATTCAATATAATCAATATCTTCTTTAGTAGTAAGTTTTAAATTATTAGTAGATTCTTTTATAAAACATATATCAAATTTATTTTCAAACAATGTTATTTCATCAGTAATTAACATATCGTTTTCTAAGATAGTGTTAAAAAGTGATTTATGAAAAAATTGAGGTGTAGTGATAGAATATAAATTATCTCTATTTACTAATTCAACAGTGTTTGTTACTTTTCTAATTGTATCATAAACAGAATGATACATGGTTCCAAGTTTATAATTAGTAAATGAATCTTTGATGCTTTTAATATCAGAAACATTTATAAGAGGTCTTGCAGCATCATGAATAACTACAAAATCTGTTTTAATATTTTTCAATGCGTTTTTTACACTTTCACATCGTGTAGAACCGCCAACAACTATTTTAGTTTTTATAAATGAAGATTCCATATAATCATTTACAATATCAAAATCATTCTTTGATACTACTAATATATATTCATCAAATCCTACTTCATAAAATTTTGATAAGCTATACATGAAAAGTGGAATCTTATTAATTTGATATAGTACTTTATTTATTTCAAGTCCACTACGAGTTCCACTACCAGCCATTAACAAAATTAAACTACTCTTCATTTGTATCATCCTTTAATGATTCATTCAATAATTCTTCTACTTTATAAACAACAGGAGCAATAGGAGTATCAGATAGATTTGAAATCATATCAGTAGATTCTTTTGTTGATAAAATACGACTATTCGTTGTTTCATCGCTTCTTGAATTAATGTGTACTATTGAAATATATTCTTCTCCTTCTCTTGATAAGAATAAAGCATCTTCAATCGCATTAAAAATTACATTATTAATTTTTAATCTAATTTTAATTCTAGTAGGACTAATACTATTAACTGTTCCACTTTGTTCATTATATAAATCTTTATCTTCATCAATAATTAAATCATAAAACTCTTTAAATGTGTAAAATTCTTTGTCTAAACCAACAAAATCTCTAAAATTTTGAGATGG
>JAZOLP010000163.1:0-7962 GCA_045653225.1 Bacilli bacterium | reverse complement strand
TTTGTTTAATAGTAACTTCTTCGTAATGATACAATGTATTTTTATTTTCAAATAAGATATTAAAACTTACACTAGTTAATCCATTAATATAATCTATATTATTTTTTTCTATACTATCTACACTAATAAATAAACTTGAATAGTTAGCTTCATTTAAATTAATATTTAAATAATATGCACCATTAGAAGGTAAATAAACAAGTATCTCGTCTTCATCAAAATATAATTTTTCAACTTCAATGCTTCTTGTAGAATCAGTATATAAAGTCAAAGAGTTTAATGGGTATGTTATAAAAGTTTCATCAATAATAGCACCATTTAATTTAAATCTATAAATTCCTGGCCCTTGATTATTAGTATAAACATATTCAGAAATGTTATTATAAGTATTTAATAATACATCATTATCTCCACGACCTAAATAAGCTGTTGTTCTTGATACAATTTTTGTATTAATAGTACCTATACTTTCTTCATTAACATATGCAACTCTTAAATAATATGTTCCTGTACTTAAGTTCTCTATAAAATGCACTTTATTACTTGTTGAGTCTAAATCATTAAATGGGATTTTAGTAAAATCTTCATCATATAAAGTCACTTCAATTCCACTTGTTGATGATGAAATAAATTCATAACTTTTAGCATATGTTACATTTAACTTATAGAATCCATTTAATTCATCAAAATATGATGCATCACTAGCTATTGTTTTATTTGTATTTATTGTACTACTATAATTACTTAAAGTATATTCAGTGTTTGAGAAATGCTCTAACACATATTTTACTGCATTATAAGCATTTAGTCTGCCATCTGTAATACACAAATTATTTAATGGATTAGTTCCACTATTATTTGGTATAGTAACACTATTAAGTATTGCCTCTCTTAACTGATTATTTGTTAAATTTTCATTTATTGATAATAATAACGCAGCTACTCCTGTAACATGTGGTGCAGCCATTGAAGTTCCTGAATCATAACCATACGAACTACCAGTAATGGTACTATAAATATCCCCCCCTGGTGCAAATAAATGAACCGAATTCTCCCCAAAATTAGAAAAACTACTTTTTTCTCCATTCTCGTCAATAGAACCTACAGAAATTATATTGGTAACTTCAGGATATAATCTTGAATCAGCATATCCTGCAGGATATTGTAATAACTTGTGTGTATCTACATCATTATTTACATTATAATTTCCAGCAGAACATATAAATAAACCATTTGCTAAACCAAAATTTTGAATAGCAGTAACGTGATTAATAACTGCTGGTGCAAATTGTCCATTATATACGAACTTAAAACTTGCATTAATTATTCTAATATTATTATTAATTGCCCAAGTTAAGCTTTGAGCAAACTCAACACACTCAATAGTTGTCATAGGGCCATAATCTAATAATGCTATTTCAACTTGCGCAACACCAGAAATTCCGATTTCATTATTTCCAATGGCACCTATTATTCCAGCTACATGAGTACCATGATAAGCTACTCCAGTTCTATTTCCAGTAATGATTCTTAAATCTGGATGATTTGCTTGAACTCCTGATTCAAAAATCCCTACACGAATTCTTTGTTCAACTGAACCATCACCTATCAAACTCCAAGCGTTTTCAATTTGTATACCATTTTCTCCATTTAAACCCCATTGTCTTCCATATTCAGCATCATTTAAATATAATTCTTCATCTTCATAATCAATAGAAAACATATACTGCGGTTCTGCAGCTATAATATATTCCTTATTTTCTAGTTCTTCAATTACCGTAATAACATCTTCTTTATTATCATTCATTAATTCTATTAAAAAAATTTGTCTATATTCATCAGGGTTTGAAATCATGTTTGGATTATCCAAATACGTTAGATCATATATATCATTAACTACAATTTTATCTGAATAATCTTCAAATGGAATATTTAGCTCATTTATTGTATTTAATGTTATAATTTTGTCAGATTCAAAATCATATAATTTATTTCTTTATTAATATCACTATATTCTTTTGTTAATGTAACTATTACTTTACTTTCATCAAAATCATCATCAACTGTTGTTTCATATTTATCAATTAATGATAATTCATCTACATTCATTTCTAAATTTGTTTCACTAGCAAATACTAATGTACCAGAATTACAAATAAAAATCAGAAAAAATAGTAACAATGTTGAAGCTAAAGTTATTCGTTTTACTATCTTATTAATCATTCTAACCTCCTATTTTTCCCATTGTTCATGAATATCTCTTATTAAATTAATATCTTCAATATTTAAAATTTCTTTTTTTATTATATTCTCTACATCATACAAATTATCAAAAGAATAAAACAAATGTTCATGCCATACTAGTATTGTAAATTCTGAAGGATAATAGAAATTAATACCTCCCACATCTATATTTGTTACAACATCGGATGGTAATAAAATAAACATTACAACAGCTTTATTATAAATGCCATAGCATCTAGCATTTGGGTTAATCTCATATCCATACTTTTCTTTATTTTCATAATTATTAAAATCTTCTTTAATTATATCTTCAGTTTCTTTCGTAAGTATAACCTTATCAATTTGTTCTTTAACTTTATTTATTATTTCATTTTTTTCTTCTTTTACATTTTCCATTTTATCTACCGAATCAATTATATTAGTTACATATTTCATATCATTTTTAATTATCTCCGATTTAGGTAAATTATTAACATATTGTGTCAATTCAATTTTAATAATATCTTTATCTTCTTTTTCACCACATCCAGCTAAACATATTATAAACATTAAACTCATAAAAACTACAAATAATTTTTTCATTTCACATCACTCCCTTCAATCATATTAACTTTATTACTTAATAATTCATTTTCAAAGATAATCACCATATTCATTAAATAAATCTTAATCATGTGTAACACCTCCTATTATTTATATTATATGTTCTAAACGCAAAAAACTCCCTTATTTCTAAGAGAGTCTAATAATTTCTTTCCCTATTAACTTCAAAATACTTTAAGGTAATTATTTAACTATCTTAGAGTATGTTTTTTTTCACACCTTTATTATACCAAATATTACCAGTGATGTCAAATTATATAAATGTATGCTATAGGTTCAAATCCCATCAACCGACTAAATTTCCAACCACCTTAAATTACCCTATATTCAAATCCCATTAGTTGCTAAAATCTAATAACTTATCTAGAAAATAAAAAAATGCACCTAAATAGATGCATAATTCATTGATTTTGATGTTAAAATCGTTATATTTTCACTATAAATCAGATGACTTATAGACACATTTTAATGGTGATCCGTACGGGATTCGAACCCGTGAATGCATGCGTGAAAGGCATGTGAGTTAAGCCGCTTCTCCAACGGACCAAGATGGCGGAGTAAAAGGGATTTGAACCCTTGCACCAGTTACCCAGTCTACGCACTTAGCAGGCGCGCCTCTTCAGCCTCTTGAGTATTACTCCAACGCTATATTATTATACACTATTTTTATATTAAAGTCAAATAAAATGAAAATCAATGTATATTTTTTTGTTTTAGATTAATAATAAACTTGAAAGGAAGTAATTAATATGCCTAAATTAAAATGCAAAGCAGAAAATTGTTCATATAATTATGATTGGTTATGTAAAAAAAGTTTTATTGATGTTGATGGAATTAATTCAAAAACTAAGTCACAAACAGCATGTATGAGTTATCGCAATGCTGAGGATAACTCTAAAGATGTAGAATTTGCTGTATTCGAAGGGGTTCCTTCTATTAATACTGAAATTTACTGTGATGCTGTAAACTGTGTTTACGAAAAAAACCAAAAATGTTATGCAGATAGAGTAGAAATAATTTCAGATAATAAAGATAAGAATAAAAGATCTACTCATTGCCAAACTTTTGAGCCAATTGACTAAAATAAACAAGCTTATGCTTGTTTATTTTTATGTTATAAAAGTTGAAATTATATTAAAATTATGGTATAATAAATTAATGAGGTAAATTATAATGAAAAGATTTATAATATTATTAATAATTTTCATTGGTTTTATCAGTATTAGTGGATGTAAGAATAAGTTTTCTTATGATGATATGACTAAAGTTACATATGAAACATTACTTGATTTAAAAGGTAGTTATATCGTTGTTGCATATCAAGCTAATTGTGATAACTGTGAAAAATTAAAAGGTGTTGTATACGATTACGTTAAGTATGCTGAAAAAAATCCTGATGCGATGCCTATATATGCTATTAACGTAAATAGTGCATTAAACAAAAAAATGTTGCTTTTATCTACAGAGTCTTATCCTTCTAACATGCTTGGAACAACTAATTATAAAAATGTTAAAGTTAAAGCAACTCCAAGTATCATGGTTATTAAAAATAAAACTTTAGAAAAAGTAATTTCAGATTACAATACACTTACTCCCGTAACAGATGGGAAAACATATTTAAAAGAGTTAATGAAATAGGAGAATTAATAAAATGAAACAAGTTAAGAAAAATCAAATCGACCTTACTAAATTAATATTTTTAGTTAGTTATTGTGTTATTACATTAGTAGCTTTAATCTTTGTAGTAACTGTATGTGTTAGACCATTTAAAATTACAAATATTGATGATTTAAAACAAGTTGAGTATAAAGAATACAAATCTCAGGATGCTGATGAGTATTATGTTTTTGTTTATTCAGAAGATGAAGTAGATCATAATTGGTATAAAGATTTAGTTGTACAATATGCTAATAAAGCAAGAACATTATCTAATTATAGTCCAATCTATGGTTATGATTTAGATGCTCCAACAAACAGCAAAATTAAAAATGATATGACACTTACTGAAGTACCTACATTATTACTTATTAAAAATGGTAGCGTAAGTTCAACATACAAAACTTGGGCAGAAATAAGAAATGCTCTAACTGAAGCAATGAATAAATAAATTAAAAAGTGCACTTAAGTGCACTTTTTTTTATGCTATTTTATTTAATTCTTCAACAACTTTATTAGCCACCACTTGCATTCCAGAAAAAGCAGGATGTGCAGAGTCAACTAAGTGACCAGCAAGAGATGCTTTAGAAATATCTAAAACATTTAAACCATATTCAAGACCTTTTGCTTTAATAATATCATTATATAGAGCTTGTTCTGAAGCTTGATAGAATGGAGATGTACATAATGTTAATAAAATAATTTCCGAATTAGGACATAACTTCTTAAGGTTTTCAATCATTTCAGAGTAACCCTTTTCAAACATAGCTGTAGTAACTGCACTACTTGCACAGTCGTTAGATCCCATATAAATGATAATAACATCTGGTGTTTCTCCACTAATTGTAGTGTATTCAAGTCTTGAAGGGTTTTTAGTTGCATTAATACTTGTATCTGCAACACATGTTCCAGAATAAGAGTTATTTACGAATAAAGTACCACCCATCTTATTAACTACTTGCATCCACCAAGTCATATTAACATCTGAAACATCCGCAGTAGGATATGGGTAGAATGCTTTGAAACCATCAGGAATATAGTTTAAATATGTAGAAATACTATCGCCTATAAATGCAAAACTCTTACCGTTAAAATGATTTTGACCATATTCATAAGTAGCTTGGATAGTTGTATTATTTGTAATATTATAGTTTTGTTTATCCCAACCAATAAATTTGTATCCATCATAAATTGGAGCAGCTGGGTAAATAACATTACCACCTTTATGACATTTAGTTGTTGAAATAACTTCTCCATCTTTACCTAAGAATGTTACATCACAAATTTCAATTGTATTAGCTTCTTCTTCAGTAACAATATAAATATTATCAACAGTAGTTTTAATTACAGCATTAATAATTAAAGCAGGATTATCTTTACTTGTAGCAGTTAAAATACAGTATCCAGCTGAATTAATTGTAATTGATGAATACTGAGAAACTGTAGCAATACTAGAATCACTTGTAGACCAATCATATGCTTGTTTACTTACATTTACACCACTTGGTAAATCTGGTTGATAAACATAAAAATCACCAGAAGAATGTTTAATTTTTTGAATATTTGTAAAATGATATGGTGTATCAGGTAATTGAATTAAATTTTGTTTTTCTAGTTCTATAAATCTTGCTTGAAGACTAAAATCACCTGTTGCTGTTTCATCAATTTGTTTATATTCAGTAAGTGAAATATCTGATAAGAACCAACCAACAAAATAATAACCATCTTTTGAAGGAATTGGAAGTTGTGTTACTTCACCTAATTGATAACTATTAGGTGTTAAATTTAATTTTTCTTCACCAAAATAATATTCAATTTTACCTTTAATTTTTTCAGCTGTTGCGTAAACATCTAAATCATCAGTAATTGATGAAAAATCTTTATCCCAACCTGTAAAATTATAATATTCATCAGAAGTAATAGTTGGAGCAAAAGCAGATTCTTGATATTTTACATATTGAGACTCTATTGGATTTCCGTCACAGTCATAGAATGTAACTTTATATTCAATTTTTTCAAATTTCGCGTTAATTGTAATATCGCTTGTAATATTTTTCAAAGATCCATCCCATCCTTTAAAGACATGACCTTCTAATTGTGGTCTTGTAGGTGCAACAACATTGCCATTATATTGACAAGTTTTTGTTGCATAAACTTCATCATTAACCATGAATGTTACTGTGTATGTTTTTGCATCAAATATTGCATAAGTTACAATATCGTTTTTAACATTTTCAATAGAAATACTCCAACCAATAAATTCAAAGCCTTCTTTAGTTGGTGTAAGACCTACAGCATTTTCTCCTTCATTTACTGTCTCTGTTTTAAGAACAGTATCACCGTCCATAAATGTAACAGTGTATGTGTTTACTTTTTTCTTGCAGCTTCCTGCAAAACAAGCAAATAATATTACCGCAAAAATGCAACTTGCATTAATAATAATTTTTTTCATTCTCTTCTCCTTATTTACATGTAGCTTCCATGATCATTGTTTTTACATTATCATACGTACATTTTAATAAAAATTCTCCAATTTTTAGATATTTTACTTTTCTAATTCTTTCTTCTTTAGCAACAAGATTCCCCATTTGGTTAACTCTAAAAATTAATGGATAAATAGTTTTCTTAACTAATTGATTATAATGATTGATAAAATGAATTTCAAAAGGTTTTAATTCATCTATAAAATTTTCTTTAGTTATAATTTCATTAGTTTCTTCAAAACATTCTCTTATAGCTGCATCTAACTTATTTTCACCATTTTCAATATGACCTTT
This sequence comes from Bacilli bacterium, assembly GCA_045653225.1. Taxonomy (GTDB): domain Bacteria; phylum Bacillota_I; class Bacilli_A; order ML615J-28; family CAG-313; genus UBA1737. The sequence continues at coordinate 682 of JAZOLP010000163.1, read as the reverse complement.
AGGAACAGATAAAGTAGGTCTGTCATATACTTCTTCAATTGTAGTAAGTACCCTATCTTTACAAAATACTATTGCCATTGCGCTTTCTTCGTGAATATAATTATCATCTAAAAAGTCATGCACAATGTTTTCAGCTATTTTATCACTCATTAACATTCCATCAAGAGGATTTTGGTTAAATTTTTTCGAATTAAGAAATAAAATATCAGGAATTGTATTTTCTTCTACTTGTTGTTTTAATGCAGTTTTAAAATTAGTATTACATGTATTAGAAATAATAATAAATTTTTTCTTAATCTTTAAATATCTTTCAAGTAATTCTTTATTTCCATTAAAAAATCCACAACTTCTTTCATTGAATTTAAAATAATTACTACTTGGATAATCACAATAATTTGGAATTACAAACAAAGTTAATTCTGATTGAACAATTGATTTGAAAATTTCATTTATTCCATCATTAACTTTACACTTTTTCTTAAAACATTCATATTCACAATGACCACATGTTTCGAATGTATTTTCAAAAAAGTTATAAATTTTTACCTTTTTTTGTTTATAATGTTTTTTAATAACACCAGAAATTTGATAACAATTTCCATTTTTTCTACTACTAAAATTAACAACAACTATCATCTTTATTACCTTCTTTAGTTCTTCTAATCATAGTATATCACAATTA
>JAZOLP010000162.1:0-11982 GCA_045653225.1 Bacilli bacterium | reverse complement strand
ACACTTTATACTAAATAGATCTTTGTCATTTGTTAATACCCCCTTATTAATAAGCAAAAAACTCCCTTTTTTCTAAGAGAGTCTTATAATGTCTTTCCTTGTTTAATTCTAAATACTTTAAGGTAATTATTACAACTATCTTAGAGTATGAGTTTTTCCCCACACCTATATTATACCAAAAATTACCTGTAATAGTCAAATAATTAATATAATATTGGTTCAAATCCCATCAACCGACTATTTTTCAAACTACAGTATAATACCCTATATTCAAATCACTTTAGTTGCTAAAATCTAATAACTTTACTGAAAAATAAAAAAATGCACCTAAATAGATGCATAATTCCTTGATTTTAAGGTTAAAATCGTTATATTTTCACTACAAATCAAATGACTTATATACACATTCTAATGGTACCCTAAATAGGAATCGAACCTATATCTTAAGAATCGGAATCTTATATTTTATCCATTAAACTATTAAGGTAAGGATTAATTTATCTTAAATTTACCCCATAAATTTCCTTTTGGTAAATATTTGAATCTCATTGGTTCCCTTGTAACAGGATGAACAAAAGATAAATAATAAGCATGTAAATGCATATGCGTATCTCCAAAACCACCATATAATTTATCGCCATAAAGTGGATTATCACAATTAGCAAATTGTACTCTTATTTGATGATGTCTACCTGTGTGTAGTAAAATATCAACTAAGCTGATATTTTCATTATAATCAATTAATTCATAATCTAAAACAGCTAATTTCCCTAATTCTTTAGTTGTAACAAAAGATTTAACTAATGTTTCATCTTTTACTAAATAATCTTTTAAAGTTCCTCTTTCTTTTACTTTACCGCAAACTAAAGCATAATATTTTTTTAATACTTCACCATTTCTTATTTGTTCAGATATTCTACTTGCTGCTTTAGAAGTCTTTGCAAAAACCATAATCCCACTAGTCATTCTATCTAATCTCATTACTAATCCTAAAAAGACATTACCTGGTTTGTTATATTTTTCCTTGATATAATTTTTTAATAATGAAAGCATATCAGGATCTTTTGTATGATCTTCTTGACTTAATATTCCAACTGGCTTTACAGCAACTATAATATGATTATCTTCATATAATATTTCTAGTTTCATATTTTTACCTCATATTTTCTTTATAATTATTATACAATATTTCTAATATTTTTTAAAGAGAATTACTAAATAATAAATTTTTATTTTATAAATATTATTACATAATTATTTCCTATTCATTTTATTTGAAAAAAAATCAAAAATCTTGTATAATACTATTAATAGAATATAATAATAAATGAAAGGAGTCATTATGAGTACACAATTAACTGATGCAATTAACATTAATGATTTTACTCTTGATGAAAAACCCAAGAAATTATCAAAGAACGAAAAGAAAAAATTAAGAGTAATCACTTCATTAATTAATGGAGAAATTAATGGAACTCAAGCTGCAGAAAAACTTGGGATTACTACACGTCAAGTTAGAAACTTAAAACGTCAAGTTTTAAATGAAGGACGAGATGGTGTAATTCATAAAAACAAAAACTACAAACCATATAATACATATGATGAAGAAATCGGAGTTTTTGTCTGCAAAATTTATCGTAAAAGTTATCGTGGTACTAACTTCAGCGAATTTGCTAGAATCATTCAAGAAGAATATGGTGTTCAAGCATCACGTAGTACAATTTATAACTTCTTAAGAAAAGGCCGTATTCGTTCACCACAACGTAAAGCTAAGAAACGCAAAGTTATTAGTTATGATGAACAAGGTAATAAAATCATTCAAATTGTTCGTATTTATGATAGAAAAACTACAAACAATCCAAGTGGTAAAAAAGTTATCGCAAGTACAACAGTTAAACCTGCAAGAAAGCCTCGTACAACTACTACTACAAAGGCTAAAACAAAATCAACTACTAAATCAACTAAAAAATAAACTAACTCTAAAGATTCTTTAGAGTTTTTTTAAAAAAAGGAGACCTATGAAAATTAAAAAAGAAATAAAAATAGGTAATTTAATTATTGGTGGTTCTAATCAAATCATTATCCAATCAATGACTAATACAATAACTAAAGATATTAAAAACACAGTAAATCAAATTAACAAATTAGAAAAAGCTGGATGTATGTTAGTTAGAGTTGCTGTATTAGATGAAGATGATGCTTTTGCTATTAAAGAGATAAAAAAACAAATTAATATTCCACTTGTTGCAGATATTCATTTCGATTACAAACTTGCAATTAAAGCAATTGAATCAGGAGCAGATAAAATTAGAATTAATCCAGGAAATATTGGAAGTTTTGACAATGTAAAAAAAGTTGTAGAAGCAGCTACTAAACACAACATTCCAATACGTATTGGTATTAACAGTGGCTCTATAGAAAAACAATTATTAGAAAAATATAATGGCCCTACACCTATGGCAATGCTTGAAAGTATAACAAATCACGTAAAACTACTAGAATCATTAAACTTTACTAATATTGTTTTAAGTATTAAATCTACTTCTATTAATGACACAATTATTACTAATAGACTACTATATAATAATTTTAATTACCCAATTCATATTGGATTAACAGAATCTGGAACTGTACTTTCAGGATCAATTAGATCAAGCTATGCTTTAGGTACATTACTTAATGAAGGTATCGGTAATACACTTAGAGTATCTTTAAATGGAGATCCAATTAATGAAATTCCTGTTTGTAAAGAAATTCTTTCAATGCATAATCTTTATACAAAACCTACATTAATATGTTGCCCAACATGTGGTAGAACTAAGTATAATATGGTACCTATTGTTAATGAAATTGAAGAGTTTTTAAATACCCTTAATTCAAATATAACTGTTGCAATAATGGGTTGCGTTGTAAATGGTCCTGGTGAAGCAAAACATGCTGATATTGGAATTGCTGGTGGGACTAAAGAAGCAGTGCTTTTTAAAAACGGTGAAATAATAAGAAAAATTAAAGAAGAAAATATAGTAATCGAATTAAAAAATGAAATTCTTAATATTTTAAATAAAAATGTATAACACTTTCGTGTTATACATTTTTTATTTTAAATTATTTTCTTTTTCTAAAGAATACATAAGCAACAGAAGCAACAGCTAAAACTTCAACTAATAATTCAGCACCTTTTTTACCACATTTTTTCGCAGGTTTAGGTTCTGGTTGAGGAACAACTTCTTCATGTAAATATTCTAATACCTCTGATTCTACTTTAATAGTTTTTCCTTCTGCATCTAAATATTCTAATACTAATTGAATAGTATATTCATTTGCTTCAAAATCTAAACCAGTTAAAGATACTGAACCATTTTTAACAGATACTTCTTTAGCCACTTCACCATTTACTAATACATAAGCTTTTTCAACAACTTTATCTTCATCTTGGTATGAATATTCAATTGCTAATGTAGATGTACCTTTTCTACTTTCAACGAATTTTTCAATTGTTGGAACACTAAATGGTAAAGTATAAACAAATGTTGGATTAGTTGTTAATGGATATTCTTTTCCACTTGCAGGATCTACAACCGTATATTCAAAATAAACTTCGTATTCAGAATCTTTATCTAAGTTATCACATACAATTGATTCATTATTACCCATATTATAAGTACTTCTTCCTACATGAATAATAACATTTTGAATCCAACTTGCAGTTTCAAGTTCCATATTCTTTTTAACAGTAAATGCATTATGTGTAACATTTTCAATGCTTAATCCATGTTTAGGAACTTCAAAATTATGAGTTGTAAATTCTTTAGTTTGAGAACTACTTACACTCTTTTGAATTTCTTCACTCTTATTAATATTATATGAAACATTAATTGTATAACTTGTATTTTCATCTAGATTATCAAATTTAACACCATCTGCTGAATAAGCTTTAGTTACGCCATTAACTGTAATTTTAATATTTGATAATTCATTAAAATACTCTTGATTTGTAATACTTAATTTAACAGTTGCATCAAATCTATTAATATCATCAACAGTAATGTTAAAACCAGGGTCTCTTTTTACAAAGAATACAGCATTACCATCGCTTCTTTCACCACCATCTTCGTGTTTATTTAGTGTAACGAATCCACCATTATTATCTCTAACAAAGATACAACTTGAACCACCACCATCAAATAAGAAACCATCAACACATCCTAAACCTTTTAAGATTTCACCACATTCTTCATATGATGCTCCGTATGAACCTTTTTCAACTACCATCATAATAGGTGTACCATCAGCTTTAAAGCCCATGATTGTTCTATTCTTGATTGCATTAATATAACCAGAATCAGCATTATTAGGTTGATTATAGTCAATTACTTCGCCATCTTCTAGAATTTGGTTATATGCACTTGTGATATTAGTAACGCCTTCCCATTCACCTTCTAATTTACATTGACAACGAACTTGGTCACCAACTTTTAATGAACTTAATGAATTATCTTTAGTAACTAAATAACTAATTGCTTCGTTATCATCAATTTCTAATGTACTTAAATTATTAACAATTTCAGTAACAGTACCCTTTACAAATACTCTGTGTTCACCTACTTTTCTACTACCATCACGGTCATAACGTTGTACATCATAATTAACTTTATAAACAGTATAACCAGTTAAGTCATAAGGTAATGTACCTGTAAATGTAATATCTTTGTAAGGAGTATTACAAATAGCAAATCTAGTTAATAAAGTAACACCTGATTGAGTTGGAGTATCATCAACATCATTTATAATAGAAACATCAGTGTATTTTCCATCTTCACCTAATACTTGAACATATTGTTTATCGCTTGCGTCAACGATACCATAAATTGATGAACCATCATCTCTAAAACCGATTGCCATATGTCCACCAACATTATAATCATAAGGTTTATAGAAATCACCTTCTTGCATTGAAGTACCTTGGATTTCACAATTATCAGTAATCCAGAAGAAATCCCCATTAGTACCACCTACAACAATCCAACCAGGATTTTCTTTTTCATATATTTTTGCAAGATCAGTTGGTTTTTTACCATCCCAGTTAGTTGCAGAACCTGAAGTATAGTTTACTACTCTTAAATCGGAATCTTGTAAACTTACATTTGGTTCTAACCAGTAAGAATTATGATTAGCTAATTTACCTTCAGATATTACTCTTTTATTATAAGATGTAATTGTTGTAGAATTAATAGTTGCTACACCATAAACGTCTTTTGAAACAATTTCTGTGTAAGATTTAATTGCAGGAGAATCAAACTTAACAGTTGGTTTTGCTTTTGCAGCAAATAATGTTGTTAAACTTAAAGTTAAAACAACAACAAGTAATGATTTTACTAAATTTTTCATACTTATTCCTTTCTTTTATTTACTTATAATTTTATTTTTTAAATCAGGATCAAATATTCCACTTTTAATCATTGCTATTTCAAATTTATATGGTGGAAAATTTTCTTTATTATCAGGAGATGGAACATATGGTGTTTCTAGAATTTTAGGGATGTTAATAAACCTTTGATCATTAAAAATTTTCATGATAGTTTCAAATCCTAAATTTCCAAAACCAATATTTTCATGTCTATCTTTATGTGAACCAAGAATATTTTTAGAGTCATTTACATGAATAACTTTCAAATATTCTAGTCCAATGATGTTATCAAATTGATTAATAACTTCGTCATAATTATTTACCAAATCATAACCTGCATCATTTATATGACATGTATCTAGACAAACTCCAACACGTGATTTATCATTAATTAAATCAATAATAAATTTAATTTCTTCAAATGTTCTGCCAACTTCATTTCCTTTACCGGCCATAGTTTCTATTGCAATAACAGTTCTTGCATTAGGGGTTAATTTAATTATTTCATTGATTCCTTTTGCAACTTGTTTCAACGCAACTTCTCTTTCTGAATCAACTGCAGAACCTGGATGAAGAACTAAATATTTACAACCAATATTATGAACTCCATTTACTTCTGTTGATAAAAATCTAACTGCAAAATCAAATTTTTCGATATCAGCACGAGCTAAATTCACTATATATGGTGCATGTATAATAACATCTTCTAAATTAATATTATTATCTTTCGCAATAGATGCCATCAATTCCCCATTCATACTTTCAATTGGTTTTCTAATAGTATTTTGAGGAGGACCTAAATATACCATAAAACAATTTGCATCATAAGTTAATGCTTCTTTAATACTTCCTACAAGCATTAATGAACCACTATTACCAACATGACATCCTATTTTCATTGTCTTTTTTCCTTTGCTTTTCTCTTATAAATTTCTGAAATATATTCTCTTTTTGCTTGTCTAATTTTTTTATCAATTTCAGCTTTTCTTTTTTTCTTATAGCCTGGTTTAACTTTCTTTGGCATTCTAACTTGTTGATGCATTTTTTCTTCAATTTCTCTAACAAAACTTCTAGATTGACGTTTTACTAGTTTAGTTTGAACTAATTCGTTATCGCTAATTTTAACAAATTTTACTACTAACCCTTTTTCTCTTAAACCAGTTACATATGCATCATCATCATAAGCATATAAAGAAATAGCAGTGCCAGTATTATTAAATCTTGCAGTTCTTCCAGTTCTATGAATATAAAATTCTGTATCTACTGGTAAGTCGAAATTTACAACATGGCTTACGCCTTCAATATCAATACCACGCGCCGCAATGTCACTTGCTACAACATATTTAAATTCAAGATTTTTAATTCTTCTAAGCATTTGCTTACGGTCTCTATCATCCATATCACCATGAATTTTACCAACCTTATACCCGTTTTGAGCAAGCATCATCGATAAAGTTTCTACTTTATCTTTTTTATTTACAAAAATAATACATAAATAAGGATTTATAATATTTAATAAATCTAATAAAACATGTTCTTTTTGTTTTGCTTTACATTGTAACATTAAATGTTCAATATTAGCTTTAGTTAAATTTTTTTCTTCTAAAACAATAGTTTCAATATTTTGAAGATACTTATTTAAGAAAGCTCTTAATCCTTTTGATATAGTAGCTGAGAAAATTAAAAATTGAGGCATATCTTGAATTTTCCCCATAATATGGTCAACTTCAACAATTTCTTTTTCTTCAAAAATCATATCTGCTTCATCGATTACTATTGTCTTAGCGTTATGAATTTTTAAAACATTTGATTCGATAACTAAATCATGGATTCTACCAATAGTACCAACAACAATTTGGGGTTCTAGTTTTTCATATCTTTTTAACTCTGTATCTCTGTCAATCCCACCAATTACTTTTGCAACTGTGATTTCAGGATGAGAATGTTTAGCAATTTGGCAAGCAACATTATATAATTGCTCAGCAAGTTCTCTTGTAGGTGAAATAATAACAGCTTGACAAGAATGATCGTTAACATCTAAATTCTGAAATATAGGTAACATAAATGAATGTGTTTTACCACTACCTGTTGCACTTTCAACCATTAAACTACTACCTTTTATTGCTTTTGGTAATACTTTTGTTTGAACTAGGGTTGGATCAGTAAAATTAATTTCTTTTAAAGCTGTATTTATATATTCTCTAAAATGAAAGTCTTTAAATTTACTCATAAATTTCCTCCAATTCTCCTAAAATTTTATTATTTGTATATTCTTTAATTTTGACTTTTACAAATTTATTTTCTATATCTTCATTGCATTCGAAATAAACATCTAAATAATTACTACTGTGACCATGCCAATACTTATTCTTTTTTGCTTCAGCAAGAATTATTAAATCCTTACCAATATAATTATTAATATATTTATTTTTATATACACTTGCTAATAGACTAATTTCTTTAGCACGAGCTGTAATGATACTTTTATCTAAATGTCCTTCTAATTGATCTGCTAATGTATTTTTTCTTCTCGAATAAGGAAAAACATGCATTTCATAAAATTCCATTCTTTTTATAAACTCAAGAGTTTCATTAAACTCAAGTTCTGTTTCTCCAACAAATCCTGCTAATATGTCAGTTGTTAGTGCTATATCAGGGAATAAGTCTCTAATATCTTTAATTCTATTTTCATATTCATTTAATGAATATTTTCTATTCATACGCTTTAGAACAGTTTGTGACCCACCTTGACATGGAATATGCAAATGATTACAAACACGTGATGAGTTTTGTTTTAAAACTTGTAATAATTCATCAGTTATCTCCATTAATTCAATTGATGAAAGTCTAAGTCTTTTAATTGATGTTTCTTCCATTATTTTTTTTATTAACCATGCTAGATTAATATTACCTAAATCTTTACCATAAGTTCCAGTATTTATTCCAGCAAGAATAACTTCTTTAGTTCCTTTTTGAACTAACAAATTAATTTCATCTATTATATTTTGTGGGTTTCGACTTCTAATTTTTCCTCTTGAGTAAGGAATTGCGCAATAACTGCAATAATTTTCACATCCATCTTGAACTTTAATAAAAGCTCTTGTGTGAGTTTTCAATGAACTAATTTTCATTTCTTCATAAGTAGGATTACATAAAACATCAGTTATCCTTGAAATTTGTTTTTTTGTAATAAGATAACTTTCAATTAATTCTACTACATCTAATTTATTATTAGTCCCAACAACAATATCAGCATGTTTTAATGCTTCATCGCCATTTAATTGAGAGTAACATCCCATAACAACGACAACAGAATCAGCATTTTTTCGTTTTGCTGCATGCAGCATTTGACGAGATTTTTGATCAGAAGTTTTAGTAACAGTACATGAATTAATAATATATACATCACATACTTCATCAAAAGATTTAAGTTCATAACCAAAATTGATTAATTTATTTATTAAAGCTTCACTTTCATAACTATTTACTTTACATCCTAGAGTTAAGACGCTAAATGTTTTCATTCTTTAGCCTCCCATTCATAACTTAAAGCACTCATAACATATAAAGGAGCAACTTGTGTGCGTAAAATTCTAGGTCCAAGAGTAATAGGTAAGAAATTATTTTTCTTTAAATCTTCTACTTCTTTTTCACTTATTCCACCCTCAGGTCCAACTATTACTAAAACATTATTGTATTTTTTTGTCTTTAAGATTTGTTTTAGAGAATCATCTTTTGGAGATGCTTCATACGCATATAAACATAAATCATATTTTTTTGATTCATTTAAAAAATTTTTCCATGTTAAAACACTTTTGACTTCCATAATTTTTAAACGATGACTTTGTTCAGCTGCTTCTTTTGCAATTTTTGCATATCTTGTGCTTTTCTTTTCCATTTGCTCAAGATTTACTTTTACAATCGAACGACTCATAACAACTGGAATATAAGAACTAGCTCCAAGTTCAGTAATATAATCAATTACTTCTTCCATTTTTTCTCTTCTTACTAGCCCTTGTGCAATAGTAACATTATATGGTAATTCTTTATCTTCATGCAGTTCTTCACATATTTCTAATGTAACAAGTTCTTTAGTTATGGTTTCTATTACAGCGACAAATGATCGTTCTTGATCACTAACATAAACTTTATCACCCGGTTTCATTCTCATAACTAAACCAATATGATGACAGTCATCACCTGTTATATGTATATAAGGAAATGAAATAGCATTTTTATCTACAAAATATCTTTGCATAAGCACTCCTAGTTATTTTCTTTATCAATTTATTATAACAAAAAAATAGATTTTTTGCAAGCAAATCTAATAGAAAAAAATCCAACCAAACTATTTGATTGGATTTTAATTAAAATATTATTTTATTCTTTATTTTCTACTACTTCTACAATTAGTGTAATACTTTTTACTTTTGGATAATCTCTTAAAGAAATAGTTATTTCACAAACCCCAGGTTTTAAACCAGTAATTTTACGGCTAACTATTTCAACAATATTACTTTCAGATGTTGAAAATGCATATCTTGGATTTGTAACATTTTCTAATCTAGGTTCAAATGAATATGTTTCTCCAACTTCTAAAATAATATTTGTTTGTTCAACTTCAAACACAATTTTATTTTTCCCACAACTTGAAATAGTAAATATTAGTACTAATAATGCGGAAAAGTATAATAATCTTTTTATTATCTTCATATTTTTTTCCTCTTAAGATTACACTTATTTATTGTATTATAACATATTTTTTTAAATTTTGTTATAAAAACATAATTTTTTTTATAAAAAGGCTTATTTTTTAAAAAAAAGTTCTTAAATTTTTAAATTTAAGAACTATTATTATATTATCTATTATCAAAACCAAATTTTTTTCTAACCCAAGCTTTATACCAAACACCCCATTCTTTTAGGGCTTCATCGCTAAAGTCAGTTAAGCTTTTAGTTTCTTGTTTTAAAATTGATGCACTACCTTTACTATTTGAAAGATTCCAAGCAACATAACTAATGTTTCTAGCATCTAAAATACGGTACCAATTTTCAATATTAGTATAACTGATCGCTCCATCGCCACTACTTTCCATACCACCATGTTCACTAATAAAAACAGGGAATCCTCTGTCATAAGCAGTTTGTACTTGTGATGTATTTGTATGATCAGCAGCATAGAAATGATATGTATACATAATATTAGTATATCCTTCTAATGGCTTTTGCATTACAGCATTAAGGTTAGCAGTCCAATGAGGATTACCAACTAGTACAATAGCATCTGTATTTTTTCTAATAACAGGAATAACTAAATTCGCATAATTTCTACATGATTCCCATGTTGTACTACCATTAGGTTCATTCATGATTTCATATAAAATATTATTATAATCTTTAAATTCTTCTGTTATTCTTCCAAAAAATTCCATTGATTCATTTCTATAATACATTGGATTTTTATCATTAACATCATCTGCACCAACCATGTGCCAGTCAACAATAACATACATATCTAATGCTGTTGCAGCTTTAATACCTTCTACTACTTTTTGATATAAAAATTCTCTCTTTGTAGCATCAGATTCACAATAACCACCTTCTGCAGTGTATAAAGCAAGTCTAATAACATTAATACCAAATTCATTATGTAAAGCATCAAATGTAGCATAGTTTACATAATCACTAAACCATTGAATACCATGAGTTGAAATACCAATAAGTTGGAATTTTTCTCCATGTTCATCAACTAAATCAGGTCCAACAACCGATAATTTTCCATGATCAGAATATCCATTATTAGCATAACGTACAACATCACCTTCTAAACCACATTGAGTACATCTAGGTACTTTTAAACCTAATCTATTATCAGTAGCGTTCGTTAAAATTTCATACTGCATGATATGTTGATCAGTTTTTTGATATACAATTGTATATGAATAGTCACAATCAGTACAGTACTCTTTAAAATATCCATCTTCATTACAAATTTCTTCTTTTTCTTCAATTTGTAAATTATGTTGTTTTTTCATTGGCCCCATTTCCATAGGTTTTCCACATTCATTACAAACTTTTGTAGCATAAACTTCCTCTAAACATTTTGTACCTTCAGGTAAAACCCATGTACCTTCCAAACATTCATGTTCAGGTTCTTCGTTTCCTTGATTATTTTCTTTACATCCAGTTATAAAAAATAAAGTAAATATAAAAAACAATAAAATATATTTTTTCATTTTATCTCCTTTAAAAACAAAAATTATTAATTTTTTTTTATATATTATAACATATTATTTTAAATTAATTTTAAATAATGCAAAAAAAGAAATGGTAATATTACCATTTCTTTTATTTTTCATTATTAATATTTTTATTTATACCAACAACATCATCAACAGGTACAGTAAATGCAATACCTTGACCTGCAGTTCCAAGACCTACTTTTTCATAAATAGCTTTTAAAACAGCTTCTTTAATATTTGTAGGAATAATAATCATAACAAGTTCTTTTTCAGAAGAAATAGAAATACCAAAGTATTTTTCAATTTCAGTATTTGCAGTACCACGAGCATTTA
>JAZOLP010000161.1:0-2426 GCA_045653225.1 Bacilli bacterium | reverse complement strand
GGAGATATTGTTTCATTATGAATTTAATAAAGCGGTAGATTGGCAAAATTTTGATATTATTAATGTGCCTATTGTTTTTGGATATTATAATAGTGGTTTTTATATTGGAACTGGGCCTAAAATTGGAATAGGATTTAATTTGGTTAATAAATCTGATTTATATTATACAACTTCAGCTACTTATAAGCAGTATTTGGAAGATTTTGTAGATATGCCAAATCACTATTATTCAACCTATAAAGAACCTTGTAAAAAAAAGCTTCTTCAAAATTTAAATTTAGGTGCTATTGTTGAGATTGGATATGATTTTTGGGAGTTGATGAATTCAAATTATAGAAATTATACTTCTTTAAAATTGTCTTTGTTTGCAGAATATACTTATTTTAATTTAAAAAGTGATAATACTTCTTTGTTGTTATATGAAATTGATGAGGTAAATCCAAGTATAATAAGATTATTGCCATTTTATTATGTAAAGGCTTCAAATGATAGTAGAGAGTCTTTGTTTCATTCTGTAATTGTGGGTGTAAAATTAAGTTGGATGATTAATTTTCCTTACAAAAATTGTAAGAATTGTAATATGTGGAAAAAACCTCGTAGATTTTTATAAAATTATTATATGAGAAAAATATTTATAATTTTAATTCTGTTGGTGTCTTTATGTGTAAAGAAGTTATTTGCACAGTCTTTGGGTGTGACTAATTTGAATGATCCTATTGTAACTTGTACATATGGTAGTTTTCATAATCCGTACAAATATGTTGGAGTTGTGGATTATGGTTCAAGTAGTAGTCGTAGTAGGCATACAGTAAATACAGATGTGAATGCAAAAGATCCGATAATTAATGATTTATTTGTAGTTCCTAATGGTGAAACATCATCTATTCGTTTAGGTAATTGGGAGGTTGGAGCAGAAGCTGAAAGTGTTACATATTCTTATGTTGTTAATTCTGAAACTCCTATACTTTTGTTGAAATATGCTGCTGTTATGGAAAATCCGAGGCATAATCTTTCAAATCAACCACGTTTAACATTAAATGTGTATGATAGTGATAATATGTTAGTTGATTTAAAATGTATGTCATTTAATTTTATTTCAAGTGTTAATCTTGGTTGGAATTCTTTTAATGAAGGTAGTTTGTTTTGGAAAGATTGGACTTTTGTCGGTATTGATTTATCATCGTATGTAGGTCAAAATTTAAAGATACAAATAACAAATTATGATTGTGAACAAAAGGGGCATTATGGGTATTTTTATTTTCATTTAAGTTGTAAGGAGAAAAGAATAAAGTCTTTGGCATGTGGTAATGATGGGTATACAACATTTTGGGCGCCTGAAGGATTTGAATATAAATGGTATTATTTTGATGGACATAATAAAATAGAACAAGGTTCAGAACAAACATTAACAGTACCTCTTGATGGTACTGAATATTTTTGTGATATAAATCAAGTAGGTAATTCGGATTGTTCATATACATTATCTGCTATTGCGAATTCAAGATACCCTATAGCTGATTTTTCTATACGTCAAATTTCAGAATGTGTTGATACTTTGTATTTAACTAATTTAAGTGCAGTATCTATGGATGGTATAAAAAAGAATATTCCGCATGAAGATTGCGATGAAGCTATTTGGGATTTGGGAGATGGACGTAAAATTTATCAATATGATATTAGTGATATTCCAATATTTTACGCTGATGGTGGTACATATACGATAAAATTAACATCAAAACTTTTGGGAGGAGATAATTGTATTGATGCATACTCAAAAACTGTAACTGTTAAAGGCTATAATGATGTTTATCAAAATGAATTAGAATCAACAATATGTAAAGGTGAAGTTTATGATTTCCGAGGTCGATTACTGACGGAATCAGGAGTTTATTATGATAGCATAAAGACAGATTATGGTTGTGATAGTGTATGTAGATTGACCCTCCATGTATTACCATCATACTTGATACCAGTGTATGCAGAAATTTGTCATGATCAATCATACCATTTTAGAGGAGAAGAATTGATAGCACCAGGAATTTATTATGATAGTTTGCAAACATCATTAGGATGTGATAGTGTATATATGTTAGTTTTAAATAGGCTACCAATTTATATGATAGAAGATACTGTAAGTATCTGTGAAGGGGATGTGTATAATTTTAGGGGTAAAAACATCTATAATCCAGGAGTTTATTATGATAGTTTACAAACTGTATCAGGCTGTGATAGTATTTATAAATTGTTTTTAGAAGTAAAACCACGCTTTTATCAAGAATTAGAATCAACAATATGTAAAGGTGAAGATTATGATTTTCGAGGTCGATTACTGACGGAATCACGGGTTTATTATGATAGCATAAACACAGATTATGGTTGAGATAATGTAAGAAATTTAAATTTATATGTTAATGGGTCAAATATTT
>JAZOLP010000160.1:0-8659 GCA_045653225.1 Bacilli bacterium | reverse complement strand
GGCACTTATGAAGGTCGACTATGTGGCCGAGACACTCCCTTTGCACGATCTGCTCACCCACTTCACCAAGACCAAGAGCAATATTGCGGTGGTGATCGATGAGTTTGGAGGTACGGCAGGTATCATCTCGTTGGAGGATGTGCTCGAGCAGATCTTTGGCGATATCGAGGATGAGCACGATAAGCAGGAGATGGTCGAGAAACAGGTAGGCGAGAATGAATATGTCTTCTCGTGCCGCCTGGATGTGGAGTATCTGAACGAACGCTACTCGCTTGATATTGAGGAGAGTGACGAGTATGATACGCTGGCCGGATACATTATTTATAACTATGGCGGTCTGCCCGTTGCCGGCGAAATTGTGACGGTTGTGAATCTGCGAATTAAGATATTGAGGACCACTCGTTCTCGCTTGGAATTGGCGCGAGTTGAAATATTGCAAAAAAAATAGAGGTGAAGTGCTATATTTCGGAATAAAATTACTATCTTTGGAAACTCTTTTGACTAATTATAAAATATTTGATAAAATATATATATGAAAAAGAGGTGATTTAATGAACCATTTAAATTTTTTATTTAATGTAGATAAATGGGACGATATAGAAGTATTTGGAACATCAATAGGAACTTATTCAATCCTAATGATAATTGGTGTTTTATTCTTCACAGCGGTATATTTTTATAGATTAAGAAAATTTGGAGCAAGTGAAAAATTAATTGATAGATTAACAATTATAACATTAATTTGTGGGATGTTTGTATACTTAGGAGCAGCATTTTTTGACTCTTTATGGCATTGTATTGAAATTGCTGTTGAATCAGGTGAACCATTTAAACTTGATTTTAATGAAGGTGGTATAACTTTTGCTGGTGGTATCATCACAGGTATTATAGCATTCTTCTTAATATTCCCACTAGGAATGAAATTTGACAAAAACAGAGCTATAAATTATATGGACCAAGTAGTAATTGGAATCTTAATTGCTCACTGTTTTGGTCGAATTGGTTGTTTCTTTGGTGGTTGTTGTTATGGAAAAGAAACTGATTTCTTCCTTGGTATTTACTACTCAGAAGCAGGATGTGTAGTTCATCCTACACAACTATATGAAGCAGCATTCTTACTTGCGGCATTCTTTATCTTCTTCTTCTTTGTAAAAAAACATCATACAGAAGCATACTTAATCTCATATGGTATTTTTAGAATTTTAATAGAGCTACTAAGAGGTGATGACCGTGGTTATTCACCATTTGGATTCTTAACTCCATCTCAATTTATGTCACTAGTAATGATTTCAGGTGGTATTATAATCTTCTTCTTAAGAAAACGAGTACTAAAGAAAGAATTAGAAAAATATCATGCAGACAATGAATCCATTACTCCAGCAATAAGATACTATGAAGGTTCTTATAAAAATTTATTTAAAGGATTGTTCAACAAATGTAATTGTCCGACATGTCAAAATCAAATGAAATTATCATGGCATAAAGAAATTACACAAGTAAACGAAGTAGAACTAAAAAACACTGAACACTTAGTTTATTTATGTAAAGAATGCAATATTGAAACTGAAATAAAATAATAAATTGTGCAGTCAAAGACTGCACAATTTTATTTTTTTAAATTATATAATGATTTTAAACCATCAAAAATTGCTACTTCACCTAGTTCATCTTCAATTCTTAGAAGTCTATTATATTTAGCAATTCTATCACTTCTTGAAAGTGATCCTGTTTTAATTTGACCAGCATTAAGTCCTACTGCAATATCAGCGATTGTTGTATCTTCCGATTCACCACTTCTATGTGAAATTACTGCTGTATAACCTGCGCGTTTAGCCATTTCAACTGCTGCAAATGTTTCTGACAAAGTACCGATTTGATTAACTTTAATTAAAATAGCATTTGCTACACGTTCTTTAATTCCACGTGATAAAAGATTTGTATTTGTTACAAATAAATCATCGCCAACTAGTTGCACTTTAGAACCTAATTTTTGTGTAAGAGCTTTCCAACCTGCCCAGTCATTTTGATCAAGACCATCTTCAATTGAAATAATAGGATATTTCTTAATTAAATCTTCATAGAATTTAATCATTCCGCCTGCATCTAAAGTTTTATTTTCACTCTTTAAGATATATTGTTTTGTATGTGGATTATAGAATTCGCTTGATGCTACATCAAGTGCTAAATAAATATCTTTTCCAGGTGTGTATCCTGCTTTTTTAATAGCTTCAACTACTGTAGAGATTGCTTCTTCATTTGATGATAGTTTAGGTGCATAACCACCTTCATCACCTACTGCAACATTACAGCCTTTACATTTTAGAATTTCTTTTAAATTATGAAATACTTCTGCACCCATTCGTAATGCATCTTTGAATGTTTTAGCATTAACTGGCATAATCATAATTTCTTGAATATCAATACACCAGTTAGCATGTGCACCACCATTTAATATATTCATCATCGGTGTAGGAAGAGTATGAGCAAAGAATCCTCCAAAATATTGATAAAGTGGAACGTTATTATATTTAGCTGCTGCTTTAGCAGCGGCTAGTGATACAGCTAAAATTGCATTTGCACCAAGATGTGATTTATTTAATGTACCATCAAGTGCAATCATTTTCTTATCAATTAATAATTGTTCTCTTACATCATAACCTAAAAGTTCAGGTGCTATTACTTCATTGACATTTTCACAAGCTTTTAATACACCTTTACCTAAATATCTTTTAGGATCATTATCACGAAGTTCTAATGCTTCACCTTCGCCAGTTGATGCACCACTTGGAACAATCGCACGACCTACAATTCCACTTTCAAGTGTAATTTCAACTTCTACAGTAGGGTTTCCTCTTGAGTCTAATACCTCACGAGCATATATATCAATAATATAAGGCATAATAAATTTCTCCTTTTTCTTATTTTATGCAATATTTTTAATTTTATTAAAAATCTTTAAAAGTTCTTCATCACTAAAATATCTAGGCACAGGGTATAAAGGATATACCTCTTTTTTAATATGCTTAATCATCTTAGGAATATCTTCTTCTTTAATTATATCACATAAATTATTTTCTATATCTAATTTTACTAATAAGTCTTTGATTGAGTTTATAAAATCAAATGGATCATTAGAATTAATACTACATAAATAATTAAATTCAATTAATTCATTTTTAATACTATTTCCATATTCTTCTAAAATAATTGGTAACAGTATTCCATTTAAATATCCATGAGGTAAATGATAATAAGCACTAATTGCATGACTAAACGCATGAACATAACCAACATATGCTTTTGTAAAAGCAATACCTGCTTCGTATGATGCTAGTTGTAAAACATTTAATAAAGCTATATCTTCTTTATCATTGTATGCATCTACTAAATTTTCATATATAGCATGAATTGCTTTTGCTGCATATCTTTTTGTTTTTTTAGTATTACTTTGGCCAATATAAGACTCTATTGCATGAGTTAATGCATCAAGTGCTGTTGTCGCGATTAAATCTTTAGGTAAAGTTAATAGAGTTTTAGGGTCTAATACTGCATATAAAGGTATTAATCTTGGATCACTTATTGCGTATTTTTCGTTAGTTTCTAAGTCAGTTACAACACTTGCAACAGTACATTCAGAACCTGTTCCACATGTTGTTGGTATACAAATTAAGAATGCTGGTTTTCTTCTAAGTTTCATAATACCACGCATTTTCTTAATTGGCATATTATTTGTAAGTCGTGCTGCAATTACTTTTCCACCATCCATTGTAGATCCACCACCTATTGCAATAACAGCATCAATTTGGTGTTTTATTGACTTTTCTACTACTCTTTCAAGTGATAAAATATCTGGATCTGTAGGAATTGTATTATCTGTTAATAAGTTAAATTCTGTTTCTAATGATTCTTTTAAAAAAACATAATAACTGCTTTTTGATACTCTGTTTCCTGATAATAATAAAATATTTGTTTTGTTATGTTTTTTTAGTACATCTTTTATTTCATTTAAATCATTTAAAATAATAGGTTCTCTAAATTTAATTATATTAGTAAAAATGTATAAACATTTTTGAAATATTCTTGCAAAGAAAGTTTTCATATTAAATACCATTTTCAATACCATATACTACAGCATCTCTAATATATTCATCAAGTTCAGTTGCTTTTAAACCATTAAAATGTTTTTGATAATAATAATAAGTATAAACATAATCAATTACACAAACCTTGTAAATTTGATTATTTGATAAACTACTTGTATTTAAGTTAGATGAGAAATATAAATAACCATCAGCATCATTATAGAATGATTTTAATTTACTACCCGTCATTTCTACAATAATTAAGTTATTATCAAACGGGAATACTTCTAGAATTTCTTCCATCAAGATATCTCCTGCATTAATTGTTGCTCTAACACCACCAGTGTTTAAACATGCAAAATCGGCATTAGTATATTCAACCATACTGTTTGCTGCAAGATTTCCTAATTTAGATTTAGACATACTTGAACTTGTATAACCAACAACTTTAGTACCTTCATCAATAACATCTTTATAATTATTAATTACATTTAAAATACTTGAACTTTGTGCGTAATCAGATGGATAATAATGTTTAGTTGATATTTTATCAATTAAACCATTTTCTACTTCTAAGTTTAAAGTGCCAACTGTAATATTTTTAGTATTACTTTGAAGAACTGGTATTTGATATCCATCGCTTCTTGACACAGTTTCATTTATTCTTTGATGTGTATGAGCACATAAGATTGCATCAACTTTTGAATCTCCACTAAGTGCAGCAAATCTTTTATTTGTAGATTCTTCATATTCATGAATTGATACAATTACAACGTCACACTTTTCTTCGGTTCTAAGTGTACTTGAAAGTTTTTCAACAATTGGAACAGGGTCTAAGAATGTATAGTCTTTGACATATTCAGCTGAAATTGAACTAGTTAATTCTTGCCCAATAACACCAATAATGCCAACTTTTAATCCGTTATTTTCAATGATTGTATATTGTTCTAACCAGTCTGGCATTGTTGATGAAGATTTATAAACAATGTTTGCACCTAGGAAAGGGAAATCAGCTTCTCCATTTGATTCATCACCATCATTATATAAACTAATTGTTTCAATACCCCAGTCGAATTCATGATTACCGATAACAAAACAATCAAAATCCATTGCATTTAAAACATCAATAAAGATTCTACCTCTTGTAACATTAGATGCGTATCCTCCTTGGAAAATATCTCCGTTTGCTACTTTAATGTAATCTGTATCTTTTTCTAAAGTATCAATCAGTGTTGCAACTTTTTCCATGCCTGTTACACTATTATTAGTAACTATAGCACCATGTGTATCATTTATAGAGAAAATATTTACTGTTCCAAAGTCTTTATCAAGTGTATTAACTTTAATTACATTACTATTTTCACTGATGAATTTACCTGCTTTTGCAACTACATAATATTCATCATTTTGATTTAAACTAATTTCTAATTGTAAACTTGTTGTTTCTTCTAAAAGTTCATTATTCAGATATACTAAATAAGATTCTGCTTGTGATACTTTGTTCCAAGAAAGAATATTTTCTTCTAATTTTATCTTTGGAGCAAGTAATTTTATTGCTTCTTCTTGATATAGCGATCCATCCGAATAATAAACTAATACATTACTAAAACTACTATATCCTACTTGTGTTTTAGCATTCACTTTTAATCGATATGATCCTTCTTTTAACTTAAGTTCATATTTTGTATCTGTTATAGTTTGTGTTAATACATTATCTATGTATATATTATATGATAAAGCACTAGGATATTCATTCCAAGATAAAACATTTTCTTCTACTTTTATTATGATTTGATTTTCTACAGGATAAGCCTCACAACTTGCTGTTGCAAATACTATAAATAATAAAATAAATATTGTGATAATTTTTTTCATTTTTTATACCTCATTTATATATATATTTTATCATATTTTTTTATAAATAAATACTTTAATGCAATATCCAAAGAAAATAAAAATATGACAAGAATAATTCTTGTCATATTTTACTTTTTAAACATCAAATAATTATCTTTAATTATAAACTCATTAGAGTTTAAAATTACATATTTAATTATCTTATTTAATTTATCCAAAGATGTAGAAGTTAAAGCTTTAACACCAAAGAAATTACCTAAAATATGAGCTATATCATCGTATTTAATACTACCTTGAAGTTCTATAATATCAATCATAGCAATCTTTATTTCGCATGCTGGAATTTCTTCTATACCTCTTTCTTGAGTTTCACTAATTCTATAAGTATCAATGTCTTTTTCTAAAACTCCATCTTTAAAGAATATAATTTGAGATAGTTCATTCTTTTTAACTCTATTTATTTTTGTTAAAGCTTTTTCAAAAATTCTTTTTACTCTTGCTCCTGCTTTAGAAACATTTATAATTTCTTTAAATCTTTCAAGAAGTAATGTATACGCAATAGGACCTTCATAATCTATAATCTTTGATAGTTCACTAACAATTTTTGGACTAATGAAATCTTCAGATAAATCATCATAATTGACACAAACTGAAATAGGGTATTTTTCATATTTTCTTGCTCGTTTATAAGTTATTACTTTTTCTTTTTCAAACACTACATCAACAGAGTCATTAATATCGTCTAGAATTAAATTTCTTTTTTTCATCGCTTCAATGATTTTATCTAATACTTGTTGTTTATTTTTAATATAATCAATAGAATATATATTAATAATATTCCAATTAAGTCTTTGAAGAGTTCTTATTTGTACACTATTTCTATCAAGGCAAGATGAATTAGAAGAATTTACACCACCATCACAAATGATGCCAAGAACATAGTTTCCAAACATATCTTTTACACAAAGATTTAATTTAAACTTAGAATCGCCAACTAAAATATCAGAATCTATTCCTCGTTTTAATAATTCTTGTTGAAGTTCTTTTTCAATGCCAATAAAAGTTGTTACTTGATGAGCATTTTCATAAATTAAACTAGACATACCATGTTCAGCATATAATAAAAATTCTTTTAAAACAAAGGCTCCTTTGTTTTTAGTTTTTTCTGTATTAATATCATTACCATGAATAGATGCGAAAACTTTCATTTCTATTTTTGATCTTGTTACAGCAACATTTAATCTTCTTTCACCTTTTTCTAATGACAATGGACCAAAATGTAGATGGAATTTATTTTCCTTATTGTAACCAAAGCCAATAGAGAACAAAATTACATCTCTTTCATCACCTTGAACGTTTTCTAGATTTTTAACAAATAACTTATCTTTATTTGATTCATTAATTTCATTATATTTAGGATTTGTTTCAAATAATTCATTAACCATTTCAAGAATTAATTCTTGTTGTTTCATATTAAATGTAACAATACCAATTGATTGTCTGCATAAAATTGGATCATCAAACCTTCTAATAACTTCATTTAAAATAGCCTTTGCTTCTAAAACATTAGTTCCAGAAGAATATGTACCACCAACATATTCATAACTAACTTTTTTATAAGAGTTATCAGGTGATGGGAATGTATATAAAGAATGATCATAGAATGTGTTATTTGAAAAAGCTATTAGTGACTCATGTGTACTTCTATAATGCCATAACAATCTATTACGTTTCATTCCAAGTGCTAAACAGTCATCTAATAAACTTTCTAAATCATCAAAATTTGAACTAATTTCAGTTATATCATTATTACCAATAATAGTTTGGAAAAACGATGTTGGTGGCATTTGTTCAGGGTCTCCAGCAACCACTAACGATTTACCTCTTGATATTGCACCAATTGCTTCACATGTAGGAATTTGACTTGCTTCATCAAAGATAACAATATCAAATTTGTCACTATTTAAACTTAAATACTGAGCTGCACTCATTGGACTCATTAAGAAACACGGACATATTTGTCTTATTAAAGAACCAAATTCAATTAGAATATTTCTAATTGTAGTTTTATGTCCACCATTTTTAATACATCTTAATAAACCATAAATTAAAGAAGATTTGGCGTAATCAAAATCATTAACAGGATAATTTTTAGTTATTTTACTTGCTGTTTCTGTAATTATTAATTCTGTATATTGATCTAATAATTCATTATATTTTCTAATTGCGTTATCAAACATTAAACCATTAAATTCAATAAAATAATAATCTTTAAAATATTCAGAAATTAAACGATAATTTAAATTTACTGTAAAATGCTTCATTAGATCACTTAAGCTACATTTACCTTCTTTATAATAATTAAATAATTCTATTGGGAATAACAAATTATTCATTTGTTTTAAATACTTATTATAAAGTGATATACTTTCAAATCTTCCAATATTTTCTTCCATTGATTTAACTAATGATTCATAGTTGATAAATGGTTCAACATTGTTGCCCAATTTTAATTTATCAATATTAAATTCAAAATGATTTACTAAATTTGATTCAGATACTTTATATGAATTATAAACATCAATAATCTTTTGTAATTTATAAAGTTTAAACTCATCATTTATTAATGATTTAATATTTTTAAATGAAGTTATAATATGGTAGATATTATCATCTAAATCATCATTAAATATTAATTTATCCAAATTTACTTTAAATAG
>JAZOLP010000159.1:0-2203 GCA_045653225.1 Bacilli bacterium | reverse complement strand
AGGAACACATATGTGTAACTTTTTAAAAGATTATTCTAATAACTAAATGCTTGAATATGTTGCTTCTAAACACCATTTAAGTCATGGATGCCAAAATTTAGGATTAGACTATAATGATTATGAAATGGGACCTATTACATGTAATATTGGTATTATGATTATTAATAAAGATAATACTCGTGTAACTTTAGACTTAAGATATCCTGTGAGATATGATACTGATAATTTTAATAATAAATTAGAAGAAATTACAAATTCATATAATGTTGTAATTAAAGAAAGAACCAATAAAAAACCACACTATGTTTCACCAGATGATGATTTAGTTAAATCATTATATCAAGCTTATGTGAAAAATACTAATGACTCTGTTAATAAACCATTTACTATTGGTGGTGGTACTTATGCAAGTATTTTAGAAAAGGCTGTAGCATTTGGTATGATGATGCCATACGAAGAAGAACTTTGTCATCAAAGAAACGAATATTTAAATTTAGATACATTATTTACTAGCGTTTTAATTTATATTGATGCTATGTTATTATTAGGAGAAGTAGATGCGTAGAAGAAATGCAAAAAATGCTCATGAAAGAGTTTTAGCTAGAGATGGGTTAATGATTTTAGACCCAACAATATATAAAGGAAAATGGAATACCTTATTTAATAATAATAATCCTATTTACTTAGAAATTGGCATGGGCAAGGGTAAATTTATTATTGAACATGCAAGACGTAATCCTAATATCAACTATATTGGTATTGAAAAATTTGAAGGTGTTATTATTCAAGCATGTGATAAATTAAAGGAAAATGAACCAACTAATCTTCATTTAATAGCAGGTGATGCGACTAATTTACTTAATTGGTTTGAAGAAGGTGAAATTGCGAAAATTTTCTTAAATTTCTCAGATCCATGGCCAAAGTCACGTCACGCAAAAAGAAGATTAACGTATAAAACATATCTTGATATGTATAGAAATATTTCTAAAGGTGAAATTGAATTTAAAACTGATAATAGAGAATTATTTGAATTTAGTTTAGTATCGTTAAATGAAAATAATTGGAAGTTCTTAGATTTAACTTTTGATTTACACAGTAAAGAAGAAGATATTATAACTACAGAATATGAAGATAAATTTTCAGCAAAAGGTAATCCAATATATTTTGTAAGAACTACTTATAAGGGGTAATTAAATGAAAGGTATGATGTTATTTGCTGATAGCTTTGAAGATATCGAAGCATTAGGCACTTTAGATTTAATTAGAAGAGCGAAAATTAATATTGATACAATAAGCATTACTGGTGATAAGATTATTACTACTCAATCAAATGTTTCAGTTCTAGCTGATAAATTAATTGAAGAAGTTGATTTAGATGAATATGATTTTTTAATTATTCCAGGTGGAGCAGCTGTTATGAAAACTCATTTAGATTCCCCAATAACAGAAAGTATAGTAGCTTATTTTTATTCTAAAAATTCTTTAATCGGTTGTATTTGTGCAGCACCAAGCATTCTTGGTAAATATGGAATGTTAGAAACAAAAAAATATACATGTTTTCCAAGTTTTGAAAAACTTGTAGTTGGTGGTACATATTGCCCAGAAGAAAAAGTAGTAGTAGATGGTAATATTATTACATCTAAAGCAGCTGGTACTACATTTGATTTTGCTTATGAAATTATTAAATATTTAAGAAGTGAATCTATTGCAAATCATATTAAAGAAGCTGTATTTTATAATTAAGGATATAATCCATATCACTTTACAAAAGTTTTAATTTATGGTATAATATATCAGCATAGTAATGTAATGATTACTATTCCTTGCTTTTTATGAAAAATAAAAAGCCTAATAGACCAAAAGGAGGTGGAAAGAATGAAAAAGTACGAAGTTATGTATATCATTCGCCCAAATATTGATGAAGAAGGTAAGAAAGGCATTATTGAAGAAATCAATCAAGTATTCGTAAAAAATGCATCTGCTGTTTCTGAAGTTAAAGAATGGGGCTTAAGAGAACTAGCTTACGAAATCGATGGTGAAACAAAAGGTTATTATGTTTTATTAAATGTTGAAGCTACACCAGAAGCAATTCTAGAATTCGACCGTGTTGCAAACATTAAAGAAACAGTTATTCGCCACATCGTTATAGCATTATAGGAGGTAATTTATGAACCGAGTTATGCTTGTAGGTAGAATTACAAGA
>JAZOLP010000158.1:0-4336 GCA_045653225.1 Bacilli bacterium | reverse complement strand
TATATATAGCAAGAAGAAGAATTAATTGAAATAGAATTAGATATGTCTTATTCATATAGCGCGGAAAATGGAACATATCAATTAGAATTAACTAATACTAACTGTCCATATCCAATGATTCAATATTATGATTTTGAAGTTTATGAATGGGTACAAGAAGGAGAGTTTGATGTTTCCCTTAATTACTGGGGACAAGTTACTGCAACAGGACCAGGGGCATGTGTAATAATAGGAACATATAAACTAAACCCTAGAGTTAAATTAATTATTAATTTGAATATTATATAATTAAATCACTTGTGTCAATAGTATGGGCACAAGTGATTTTGTTTTATTAATAATTTGAATAATAATTCGCACTATATTAAATGTTAAAAATAATTAGAATATTAGTTCATCCAAATAAAATGGTTGCCATCAAATATAGTTTAAAGGTTGACTTTTTAAGTAAAATATATTATAATATATTTGGATCTTATCTTAAGTACCTTCATCCAAGGTTTCATAGCGAACCAGGTCAGATCGTGATTGAAGCAGCCTTAAACTTTTTGTAACTTGTGGGTGGGGGGACTTAAGATATAGATCTTTTTTATTTTGCAACCTAAAATAATTAATTTGTAGTATAATATATATAGTTATAAAATTATATTTTACAAAAGAAAGAAGTTTATTATGAAATTTGAAAAATATCATGGGTTAGGTAATGATTTTTTAATTACTGAAGACGAATCAATAATAGGAAATTCAAATTTAATATCATCTATTTGCAATAGGTATACAGGTATAGGTGCAGATGGTTTAATTGTTGTAAAAAAGCAGCCATTAGAAATGGTTTTTTATAATCAAGATGGTACTAGAGGAGAAATGTGTGGAAACGGAATTAGATGTTTTACTTATTATTGTTTTAACAATAATCTTTTAGTATCTAATGAGTTCGATTGTCACACTTTAGATGGAATTAAACATCTTGAAATAAAGTCTTATTCCCCTTTTATTGTTAAAGTAAAAATGGGAAATACGATTGATAAATTAGAATATTTCAACATAGAATTTAATGGGAAAGAATATATTGTTTATTCTTTAAATTTTGGTGTACCACATGTTGTAATTTATGCTGATGAAGGTATTACTGAAGAACTAGGATCTTATATATCAAATCATAAATATTTTCCAAATAAAACTAATGTAAATTTTGTTAAAATCATCGATAATGAAAATATTAATATTACTACATACGAACGTGGAGTGGGCTTTACTAAAGCTTGTGGGACTGGGTCATGTAGTAGTGTTATTGTTAGTAAAAAATTAGGTTTTGTGTGTAATAATGTTAATGTACATCAAGCTCTTGGAAAATTAATGATTACCATTATAGAAAATGATATATACATGGAAGGACCTAGTGTAAAAATAGGAGAAATAATTCTTTAAGGAGTTTAAAATGAATTTTATAATTAATTATTGGTACGTTCCTATTCTAGTTTTGATTTTCTTAACAGGAATATTATTATCAATAAAATTAAAATTTGTTCAATTTAGAAGATTAGGTTTAGCATTTAAACTAATGTTTAAACCAACTAATGATGGAAATGGTGAAATATCTACATTCCAAGCTTTATGTATTTCACTTTCAGCAACTATAGGAACTGGCAATATTATTGGTGTTTCAACTAGTCTTGCGATTGGTGGTGCTGGCAGTTTATTTTGGATGTTTTTATTTGCTGCAATTGGTCTTGCAACAAAATATGCAGAAGGCTTTTTAGCAATTAAATATCGTAAAATAGATGAAAATAAGGAAGTTATAGGTGGTCCTTTTGCGTATATAGAATATGGTATGGGAGAAAAATTTAAACCTCTTGGAAAAATATTTGCTGTATGTGCAGCAACATGTGCAGTAATGGGTATGGGTACTATGACACAAAGTAATAGTATTGTTGATGGTTTAAATATAATTTTTAAGCCTAATTTATACATTACACTTTTTAATAATAACGTATCTATATTGGCTATTGTAGTAGGTTTTATAATTACTGTTTTATGTGGCGTGATTTTATTTGGTGGTTTAAAAAGAATTTCAATTGTTTGTGAAAAAATTATTCCATTTATGGCAATATTATATATATCAACTTGTTTATTAATTATTATATTAAATATCAAAAATGTCCCTATGGCTTTTACATTAATGTTTAAAATGGCTTTTTCATCAAAAAGTGTTGCTGGTGGAATCGCGGGATATAGTGTTTTAAAAGCTATTACTAATGGAGCACAAAAAGGAATATTTGCTAATGAAGCAGGGCTTGGTTCAACACCTATAGCATTAGCTACATCTAAAACAGCAAAAGCAACTGATGAGGGATTAATTTCAATGGCAGCAATGGTAGTTACAATGATGATTTGTTTAATTACTGGAGTTGTTGTAATTGTAACTAATTCATGGCAAACTGGTTTAGATGGTATTTATATTGCTAACAACGCATTTCAAACTGGATTACTATTTAATGAACTTTTTAGTTCTATTCTTTTAATATTATGTATGTCTATTTTTGCTTTTACATCAATGATTGGTTGGTGTGTATATGGTGAAAAAAGTGTAGGTTACTTAACAAATAATAATAAGATTGCAAGGAAAATCTATATTATTATTTATATAATATCAATATTTTTTGGAGCAATATTAAAAGTTGATTTAATTTGGAATTTAGCTGATATATTTAATGGACTTATGGCAATTCCGAATTTGATTGCTTTAATTGCACTTAGTAAAATTGTAGCAAAAGAATCAATTGATGAATTAAAATTATAAAAAAGTAGGAGTTTTATATGAAAATAGGAAACATCGAAACGAAAAATAATTTAATACTTGCTCCAATGGCTGGAGTTACAACATCTGCTTTTAGAACGATATGTTTAGAACATGGCGCAGGTTTAGTATATGCTGAAATGGTAAGCGATAAAGGGCTATCTTATGAAAATAATAAAACATTAGAAATGATAGATGTATGGGAAAATGAACATCCAATAGCGATGCAAGTTTTCGGTTCTAGCCCTGATACAATTCTTACTGCAGCAATGATGATAGAAGAACGTTCAAATGTTGAAATTATTGATGTCAATATGGGGTGTCCTGTACAAAAAATAGTAAGAGCCGGAAGTGGTTCAGCCCTTATGAAAACCCCTGATAAAATTTATTCTATTGTTAAAACATTAACAGATAATATTAATAAACCTATTACAGTAAAAATTAGAACTGGTTGGGATCATTCTTCGATTAATTGTGTTGAAGTTGCTAAATTAATTGAAAAAGCTGGAGCAACAGCACTTGCGATTCATGGAAGAACACGTTCAGATATGTATACTGGTTTTGCAAATCTTGATCATATAAAAGCAGTAAAAGAAGCTTTAAGCATCCCGGTTTTTGGCAATGGTGATATTAAGGACATTGAAAGTGCAGTTAAAATGAAAGAATACACTGGTGTTGATGGATTAATGATCGGACGAGCTGCGTGTGGTAATCCATGGTTATTTGAACAGTTAAACACATATTTTAACGATGGGCAAATTATTGAAAAACCTTCAAAAGAAGAAATCATAAATACTATGCTTGATCATACAAGAAGATTAATAACTTTAAAGGGAGAACATGTTGCTTTAGTAGAAATGAGAACTCATGCGGCGTGGTATTTAAAACAATTAATTGGTACTAAAGCTTATAAACCTAAAGTAGTATCAGTATCTAATTTTAATGAGTTATGTATTTTAGCACAGGAAATCATTAATAATCCTTTAATTGTTCCAAAAAAATAAAATAAAGTAATAAATTAAATATTTTAGTAATACAATTTAGTATGAAAAAATATTTAATTTTTCTATTTTTTTTAATTATTTGTTTAATGACTTCTTGTAAAAAAGTTGATATATCATTTGTAGAATCTTCTACAGTATCTTGTTATGAAGGTTTAAATAACTCATCAAGAACTCTGTACTTATATATATATACTAGTACAAATATTTTAAATCTTTCATTAAAAGATCATAATAATATTGAAGATTATGACATTGTTTTTAAAACATATACAAAATATATATATGACAATGAAGAAGTTGATTCTGTATTTTATCAGTTTAAAATAACATTTACATCTTCACAAGTATCTATTACTCATTTAATATTTGAAAATAATAATAAAGAGTATAATGTTGAAATTGGTAAATACCAATTAGTAAAAATGCCTATTAATGATACCTCTATTACTGGTGTAATAGATATTAATAAAAATAATGTAATAATATATATTCATAATGGATTAGATAGAACAATATATTTATCTAAAATTAGTTC
>JAZOLP010000157.1:0-22114 GCA_045653225.1 Bacilli bacterium | reverse complement strand
AGGTTCTCGGAGAGCTTTTATTATAAGGGGAAAACGATATTAAAATGTGGGCGCCAAAATGGACGCCAAAATTTTTTTTGGGTGGGGATTATGATGTTGCAGGTCTTGCGTTATGTGTATAAAAGGTCTTGTTTTAAGCGTGAAAACAAGCCGAATATGGAACGATTTGTGTTTCCTTGGTGTTTTACTTATTGTGTTTACATTGTGCGTAAAACGCGAAATAGGCATTGTTGTTTCAGGGAACACGATAGAAAAGGCAAAAGAACGTTTCATTGAGGCGACTTCTCCTAAGAATATCGACAAGTATCGTGTCAAGAAGAAAGGCGGTGATAAGCATACTGTTGAGAAAATTGCTAGGGACTGGCTTGCGTCTAAAGAAGGTACGATTGACCCTAGAACGCACCGCGACTACGTGATGAACTGTGAAACGCGTATTATCCCTGTGCTGGGTACACGTAAGATTTCCACTATTACGACCAACGACCTAAAACAAATCATTGATAGCCACCAGGGGCGCGTAATTGAAACATTGCAAACCATCTTGAAAGGCATTATGAACTATGCTATTGCCAACGGGGAGATTACATTCAATCCCATGCAGGCGATTAAATTTAAGAAATCTAAAATTATTGTTCGTTTTATTATTCCAAGTTCAAATTCTGTTTGATAAAATTGTTTAATTTGTAAACCTCTAATTACTCTTTCTTTAATACTCATCGTTTGTAAAAATTTGTAATTTTCAACAACATCATTAGGCATAGTTACTTTTAATATAATTTCTAAAATTAAAATAATTATAAACAATATTAAAGATAATGTTATTAAAATATTAAATTTCTTCTCTTTTGTCATAATAACCTCAAATAAACTATTTAAATAATTACTTTTATTATACATTATATTTAACTATTTTTCAATAAACTAATAAATTTCTCCATTAGTTATTAATAATATTTAAAACATTATCATATATTATTATTTTAATTTTAATGGAACCCAAATTCCACTTACGTAATCATCGCTATTAACATCACCTTCAGAGTAACATTCAAAATCATAATTTTCTGCTATTTCATACTCACTATTATCAATCCATTCAATAACTTCTTTCCATAAATTTTGAATAGCGCTTGGTAATTTACCTTTAGTATAAAATTTCCCCCATAAATTTTCTTTTATTTTAATTTCAACAAATTCACTAGGTATCTTATTACAAAATTCTTTTAAGCTCCCTATTCCATATTCAAATTGTGTATCTTCATCATTATTAAAACAAATACCTAACATTGGAGGTACTGTGTTTTGATATCCTTTTTCATAATATTCATCCCAAAATTTTGGTATATCTAAAAAAGAAGTTTCTTCATTAAACTTTTTAACTTTAACAATAATATTAAATGAATTTTCATTTTCAATTTTAATATCCATGTCTATTTCTCCTTTATTTAAATTATTAATGTTAATTGGTGGTAAACATGATAGTATAATACCTTTTTTTGCAACACCTGGATTCACTCCATGGAATTTTTTAAATGCTCTAGTAAAAGATTCTTGGGATTCATAGCCATATTTAAATGCTACATCCATTACTTTTTCACCTTTTTTTATATCTGTACCTGCTTCAGTTAGTCTTCTTTCTCTTATATATGATCCAATTGTCTTTCCTAAAAATGAATAAAATAATCTTTGTAAGTAATAAGGACTTACAAATACTTTATTGGAAAGAAAACTAATATTTAAATCTTGATTATCTAAATTATCCTCAATCAATTCTAGAGTCTTTTTTAATATATCATTTGTATTCATTCTATCACCACCACTAAAAGTATATCATATTTGTATCTATTTTTTTTTGATATAAAATGCTTAAGTTAAAAAAAAGACCATAAAGGTCTTTTTTTTTACTTAAATTTTTGTTATATGATTATTTTTTTTCAAATGTGCTGCTAAAGAACTATATTCAACTTCTCTAATACTTACGTTTTCACATTTTGCGATACTCGCAAGACTACCTGCTGCTTCTCCAAGAGCCATACACACAGGACATACTCTTAAAGATGCGGCAGCTTCATGAGTAGCACCAATTATTCTACCTGTAACAATTAAGTTGTTTAAACCAATTGGAAGTATTGATCTAAGTGGTATTTCAAATGCAAGATTTTCTGCAGAATTTTCATCATCAATTTCCATTGATGCGCTATCTGGTGAATGGATATCCATAGGAAATGCAGAAACACAGATTGCATCATCAAATTTTTTATGTTCGATAACATCTTCTTTTGTAATCATATAATCACATAAAATATGTCTAGTTTCTCTTATTCCTATTTGATGTGGAGTTTGAGATATGTAACTATTTTCAAACCCAGGTATATATTTCACTAAGAAATTAAATACTTCTTGAATTTGATTTCTACCTTCGATTTCAGCTTTTGTTCTTTCAATTGCGGATAAAGCAGAATATTTGTTAACTCTAGTCATATTAATTGTAACTTCATTTTTTAAAACGTTTTGGAATAATAATACACGATCACGGTTGATATTAAAATCACCATTGTTTTTTGCATTAACTACTTCATTAAAGAAGCCACTAATTCCTAAATACTTATAATCATAATTTTTATTAATTACAAAATTATCAGGATTATTTTTTACTTCTTCTAATAATCTATAAATATCAACATTACTTACAACAAAAGGCATAGTCATTGGTTGGCATAAATTATCTGATGTACGACCAATAATATATTTTGCCTTTGCATAATGAGCGATATCTCCATCACCTGTTGCGTCGATAAAATAAGTTGCTTCAATATTATAAACACCTTCTTTATTAGCAACAGTAATGTGTTTAATGTTGCCATTTTCTTGATAAGCGTCAATAATTTTTGTATGAAGTAATAAATCAATATTATTTTCTTGAATTAATTCAAAATATAATCTTTTTAATGCTTCTGTATCAATTGGAGTCACTGTACTACAAAATCCTAGTGGATCAACTATATGACCAAGTGTACCACCCATTTTATTTAATCTTTCGATTATTTCTTCAGCAATTCCTTTTATAACTTGATTTCTCATATTATGATATGTCATTAAAGGACCAACAAGACTTAAGATGTTAGTTCCACCAAGTAATCCTGAATTTTCAACTAAAAGAACATTTGCTCCTCCACGTTTAGCTGCTATTGCTGCACAAATACCTGAAGGACCTGCTCCACCTACAATTACATCGTATTTCATATCGCTATTCCTCTACTTTTATTTCTATTTCAAACATTCTACCCCAAGGAAATTTAATTTCATAAGGAGTATGTTCAATTAAATAATTGTATTTTTCCATTATTTTTTTTGTTTCTTCTAATGCATATGAAGAAGCTTCTTCTAAGTTATAAACTGAATAACCTTTAGCTACTAAATCTTCAGAAACCATACGTCTTGCAACATATTGATAAATGCAATCATCCATAATTCTTTCTTTTAAAAATGCTTGATTTGTTTTTGAAGATGGATTAACTAAATATGCAACAGCATTGCATAATGCGGTTCCTAAAGAATTAGATGATGTATTCCATGCAGAATAACCTAATAATTCTTTATAGTTAATATCTTCTAAAAGTTCGAAACTTCCACCATTAGGGAAGAATAAATCAACAAATAAAACAGCTTTTTGTTTAATAAAAGTGTTTAAATTATTAATAAAGTTTTTATAATCATCATCTTTATTAACTAATACTTCAATATATTTATCTAAAATTAAATCTCTATTTTCTTCTTCTGCATATAACGCAAGAACAAAAGATGCTTCATTAATATCCTTTGTTTCTTTTAAACCTATTGTTTCAAACATTTTATATAAGTTTTCTTTAAATGGACGATCTTCAAATAAATGACATTTATCTAAGGTTTCTTTCATTTTATTTGGCATATGTAAATAAACTTTTGGGTTAAGTTTATATTCATCAACAATTATTCTTCCAAGTAAAACTCCGGCACCTTCATCTGTACCATTATAGAACTCAACTTTATCTACAATATTATATTCTTCCATTTTGTTAGTAATTTCTTCTTGATCTATTGCTTGAATACCAAATGGGAATGAATCTTCTTGCAAAAGAATCATTCTATCAATAATGTTATCTTTAACAAGTGATAAGAAATATTTATTCAAGTATAGTTTTGTTCTTCTAGCTTTTAAATATGTTTCTAAAAGGTGATTTGGAATATTCTTTTCTAATTCTTCTAATCTTTTCTTATCTTCTTCTTTTTTAAAGAAATGATATTGTCCTTTTAATCTACCATATTCATTTATTAGTGGTGCGTATATTTGACTTTCTTTATCTAAAGTTGTAATTGCAATTCTCATTAAAGTATCAAATACAAATATTTTTAATTTTGGATATTTGTTTTTTAATTCTTTTATAATGTCTAATTGATTTACTACTTTTTCTAAATTTATTTGAGCTTTTCTTGCTTGAATTAATCCTCCAAAACATAGCCCATCAGTTGAAATAATTAAATAATCCATTAGATGAGCATTTTTGTTTAACCAATCAATAATTTCATCAATATTTGCTCCTTTAAATAATGTTCCACATTTTTCTCTTGGATACATTAATAGTTCAAGATTTGCAATTTTAGTTAAACTATCAATCCATATAGTATTACATGGTCTACTATCTAGTGGTATTAATCCAACTTTAATCATAGTTTATCGATTTCTTTTCTAAATTCTTTTAATGTTTTAGAAATCGTTTCAATGTCTTTACCCATTGAAATAGCTCCAACCATAACAGCTTTTACTCCACATTTATATAATGCTTTAACATCTGTTGGTAATACATAATGTTGAGTTGGAACTACAGTAGGGATTGCTGAATGTTTGGAAATGTATTCATATCTAACTAAATCTTTTGCATTTAATCTTTCTCCATATGTTTCTGGTAAGCAAATTGACATTTCTAAAATATCTGCAAATGAGCTATTGCTAACGGCATTAATTTCATCTAATGCATATGTACTATTAACTGCAAAAAAGTTAGTAATATCTTTTCTATATGCAAGTGATGCAGGAGTATGATGACCATATAAGCTAATAAAATCAAATCCCATTTCAATAGCTTTATCAACATTATCTTCAGCAACAAATGCGTCTTCACCAACAACAATTCCTACAGGTACAGGGCAATCTTTTAGTATTTTACTAAATACTTCAAAATTATCTTCTAATGTACCGAATGTATTATTACTAGCACGATGCCATACATTAATATGTACTTTTACTGCATCAGCTCCAGCTTCCCATGCCGCTTTGGCAATGTCATAATTGTTTTCAGGAATACTAGCAATAAGACACATTTTATTATTATTTAATCTATCTAATAATTTATTCATTATTGTCATCCTCTTTCATAATTTTTTCAAGTTCTTTTTTTAAATTACTAGCCAGCACATTAAATCCTAAATCATTAGGATGTACGGAATCAATTGTATATTCATCATATTTTTCACCAAGTAAATATGAGCCGTTTATGTAATGTATATGCTTGTCTGTTTGTCTAAATCTTTTTACTAAGTTTTCTTGGAATAATCTAATTTCTTCTCTTCTTTTTCCAAGTGTATTTGGATTTAAATCATCAAATAAATATTTTATTCTTGATATCACAATAATTGGTGTTAAAGGATGCTTTTCTCTAATTGTTAGAATAAAATCTTCTAATGTTTGTTCTAATTTTCCATTAGTTCCGCCATTAGCTTCATAATCGATAATAAACATTGTCGCATCAGATATTGATGCCATAATACTAGCAATTATTTTCTCTCCAAAAGCATTTCCAGAAAAACCAAAATTTATTATTTCACATTTCATCCATCTTGTTAATAAATTTGTATAACATAATCCAGGTCTACTAGCACAACCACCTTGAGTAATTGATGTACCATAATACACAATTTTGTTATTTAAAGACAAATCCTCATTAGGTATTTCTAAATAAGCATCTTTATCTATTGCAATTTCAAATTTATCAACACATCCATATAATGGAAAATTTAAAACAACTAAACGTTTTTCTTTACTTAGTTCTTTAAAGAATGTGTATTCATATTCAAATTGGCCTATATTAAATCTTGATGAATCAAAGAATTGTAATGAGTCATAATCTTTACCAACATAACAGTCAAATCCACCTTGTCCAACAAAAGTCATTCCACTAATAGTAGCTAATTTGCTAATTTTAACATGTATTGTTAAAAAAGATGAATCAGTTACAAAATGTAATTGGCCACCAGCAGTGTTATAACTTAATGCTGCAACTTTTGGTGAAATTGTTTCTACTTCTTTTATAGTTGTTAGAGGTAATCGATTATAACATTTGTTTTGTTTTAACCAGTTAAATCCATAAAATCTAACATTTTCATTTATCGGATCTAACCATTTACCATTTTTTATTTTTGTTAAAGGAATATTAAAATTATTATCAATATTCATATTTTTTTCCTATTTATTTCTTTGTAAAATTATGTTTAAATCTAAAATGTGTGCCTAAAAAATATTGTCTATTATACATAAATGCTCTTCCATTATCTAAGTAAGTTACAGAACTCATATATAATGCAGATTCATTTTCTGTACAATGTAATATTTTCGCAACTTTTGAGGCAAGAGCTCTTGCTTCTATTGCGCATTCACAATTTCTTATTGAAAATCCCATTCTATTTTGGACATAATCATGAATGGAATGAAGGAAATCCTCTTCTTTTAATTCAGGAAATAAATTTACTGGTAAGTATATTCTTTCATATACTAATGCAATATTTTCACTTTTTCTAATTCTTTCAACGTAATATACTTTATCAACAGGCAACAATTGTAATTTTTTAGCTATAACTTCATCAGGTTCTTCAATTGAAAAATTAATAACAGTATTAATTAGTTTTCCATTACCAGCTATCATTTCTCGAGAAAAGCTAAAGAACGGAACTTGCTTATTTTGATCCATTTCTTGTTTATTAAAAACAACAAATGTTCCACGACCTTTATGTCTATAAATATAACCATCAATTAATAGATTATCTACAGCATGTCTTACAGTCATTCTTGCAACACCATACTTTGCACATAATTCTATTTCACTTGGAATCATATCTCCTTGTTTTAATGTTCCATTTAAAATATCTTTTCTTAAATCTCTTTCTATTATTTTATAAATAGGTTCCTTCATTTCCATAAAATACCTCCATTAATTATTGTTATTTGGGCTTAATGTTATAATTTCTCCACCAAGGTTTTGATCTACACCATCATATGAAACGATGTGCGCATTACTGAATGAACTTGGTGCATTACAATAAGCGTATC
This sequence comes from Bacilli bacterium, assembly GCA_045653225.1. GTDB lineage: Bacteria > Bacillota_I > Bacilli_A > ML615J-28 > CAG-313 > UBA1737. The sequence continues at coordinate 14,754 of JAZOLP010000157.1, read as the reverse complement.
TTTGTGTCGTCATTGGCACTTTATAAATTTGATTATCTATTTTACGATATAAATATACTTCTCTAAAAATGCAGTTTGCATTTTGAGCATTTGTAGGTTGTGTAGGTTTTCCTTCATTACCTACTTGGTCTAACGCAACAACACGTTTAAATTCAGCTTTATTAATCCCCATTCCTTTTGATGGAAATTCAGGTGAAACAAAGACTTTTGAATAATTTGAACCAAGATTATAATTTGCTCTTCTTTGTGCATATTTAGGTATTGTTGTTTCTTCTAATAATTCAATTCTAAGTTGTAAGTAGTTACCTCTTGTTGAGAATACACTCATTCTAATAGTATCACCAGGATAATAATAATAACAAGTATCTCTCCAAGCAGCATTCATATAAGTATTTTTTCCAGAATCAATATATCTCCAGAATGGTCTAAATGCAACTGATTCTTGATAATTTACTGCAGTTCCATCAAATGTTGCACCAACAGACCAAGTTAAACCAACGTCAGATTCTGCTGAACTATTTCCACCTAAATAAACAGATGGATTATCTAAATATCTATAAGCAGTAGCATCATAAGGGCTAATGCCTTTTCTTGTTTCATCTGGAATAAATTCAGGTAGTGTTACAACTACTTCTATTCCAAGCCAAAAATCACGACTTGATACACATTTTCTATAAATCGCACCTGCAAATTCACTTAATCTGCCAGGGAATATTTCATTTTCAATAGTTTCTAAATGTACTGGAGCTTTGTACCAATAATTTAGTGGTGAGTTATCAGGATTTTGAGGAATAACAATATCAAAACTTTTTTGTAACATATTCGATTCTAAATATAATGTTGCAGTAATTGTAATTGTAGTTTCTTCTAAAGGTAATGTTAAATTACCAGTTGAATCCATAATTTCAGGATGAGAAGATGACCATACAATTGTAACTTCCTTACCATCAGCAGTTTTCTTACTAGGTAAACTAATAGAATCATCTACTGTAGTTGGTAACATTAAAGATGATGCGACTTTTTCTAATGTTTCTCTACTTTTATCAGCAAGTACTTTAATAACAAATGTTTTTTTAAGAAGAGTATTTCCTAAAGTAGCTTCACCAACTAGTATAACTGTTTGTTCATATTCTAGTCTAGTTACTACACCTGTAGTACTTATTGCATCTTCATTGCTTGACGTCCATTTTACTGCAATAGTCTTGTTTTCATAATTGTAACTTGTATATAAATTTAAATCAGTGTTTGTTTCTGTAGGTATATTTAAAGATTTAAAGAAATTTTCTAATGTTGTTTGTTGAGCATTGCCACAACTACTAACTACACATGTTAAGAACACTAATAATAAACATAATACAGATTTAACAATTTTATTCATAATAGTCCTCATCTAAACCATATTTAGTTTTAAATGAAGATTCAATTAATGCTGAAATATTTGCAAGTGAAGCTCTGATATCATCTTTTTCGCCTTTAATTGCTCCTTGAATTGATAACATATATGAACCTTCTGTTTGAGCTTTCGCTTCATCTAAACTATAGAAATAATCAGGGTATCCTTTTGTAATAATTTGTTGGTGACATTGAATTGAAGAAATACTTCCATAATATGACATAATGCTTTCTTCAATATATGCATCAACATATTCTTCAACTGATACATAACCAGTAGCTGTATCTAATTCAGGGAATATTTGTAATTCAGACCAAATTTTGAAAATAATTTCATCATATAATGTTGAATTTTCATATCCAGGTTTAATATTAGATTTTGAATAAGATGATGAAATAACGAATTGAGTTTTACCATAAACGTCATTGATATAGTAATCACTTAAATTAGTTGTATCTTTTACGTTTGGTCCAACAGGATAAGGAACAAATCCGATTTCGAAATCTTTATTTAACCATTTATTTGTTTGGTAAATCCAGTAAGATTGTCCATTATGGAATGCAACTTTACCTTTAACCATTTCAGTTGATGTAGCATTATCTAAAGCACAAGAATCAATATCCCAACGTATATTTTGATATAAATCATTTAAATAAGTAAATGTGTCTAATGAAGCTTGATCAGTTAATTGACATTTTAAATCAGTATCAACAATATGAACACCGTTTGCCCCTAATAATTGATATACCCAGTTATAAGCAGTACCACCCATTACATAATAATCATCAGGTAATGTTTGATCAAGTTGACTAGCAAGTTCACGATATTTATCCCATGTCCATTCACCTTTTAACCATAATTGGCTTGGTAAATCTTTGTTTTCTTCACCTAAATATTCTGCTAATAAATCCATATTATAGAAGATACCTTCATCTGCAGTTGGATACATGTCTTGGTATGAATAAATTTCACCAAGTGCTGTACCATAAGCAGCAGCTTCTGGCCAATATCCATCTACACCATATGCTTCAATAAGTGAAGTTACAGGTAAAATAGCATTCGCAACAGCTAATGTTCCAATTGAATAAGATGGAACTTCATAAATGTGAGCTTTAGGAGTTCCTGCTGCACTATTTTGAATAATATATCTTTCACGAGCTCCACCCCAAGATGCATCTGAAGGATATGGAACATATTCAATTTTGATATTATATTTCTTTTCAACTGCTTCGATAGCAGCAACTTTTTCTTCTTTGTATAGTCTTTGATAACCAGAGTTACGAGGATCAGCACTTGCAACACTGTTTACCATAATTGTGTATTTAGCACCCATAAAGTCATATTCGACTTCATCGTTATTGTTATTATTGTTATTGTTATTGTTGTTATTATTATTGTTATTGTTATTGTTGTTATTATTGTTGTTGTTATTATTGTTACATCCAGCAACAAAGAATGCTAATGATAAACATAATAATAAAACAAACATTTTTAAAATTTTCTTAACCATTTTTATCTCCTTTTTTTATCCGACAATACCGGATTTTTCAATTCCCTCAACAAATAATTTTTGTAAGAAGAAATACATTATTAATACAGGTAACATAACAAGTATACCAGCTGTATTTAAAATCATTGATACAAATAATGGATTACTTGTAACATCTTGTCCCATCATTTGCCAAATATTAGCTTGCAACAATGCTTGTTGTAGTGAACTACCTGTAGACATTGTTTGAAGTTGAGTAGCTAGTGTGTATATATCAGTATCACCATTTATAAAGAATAAATTAGTGTAGTAATAGTCATTCCATTGCCATACAAATGCAAGTAATAATACAGTAATAATTGTGCTTCTTACACAAGGGAACATTACTTTAATAAATACTTGGAAAATATTACATCCATCCATATACGCAGCTTCTTCTAATTCTTTTGGTAAACCTTTAAAAGATTGTCTAAATAGGTAAATAAATATACCCGATTTAATTCCCATACCAAGACCAGACATTAAGAATAAAACATATTTTTTACCAAGAAGTCCAGCTTTAGCAAAGTTTATGTACATTGGTAATGATACCATTGTTTGTGGAACGATAATTGTAAATAAACTTAGGAAGAATAATACTTTTCTACCTCTAAATTTTAATCTAGCAAATGCATAACCAGTACATGCAGTAGCAGCAACTTGTAAAAGTGAAACACCTAAAGAATTAAAGAATGTTGTTCCAAGTGCTTCCCAGTAGTTTAATGCTTTCATTGCAATTTTAAAGTTTTCAATAGAGAAGTGTTCTGGAATCCACATTACCTCAGGATTACTAACATCCGTAGGAAGTCTAAATGCTACAGCAAGTTGCAAAATTAATGGGTATAATACAATAAATGATATACCTATTAAGAAAATGTATTTAACTATATTAAAGAATAAATTAACGCATTTTGAAGCAAAGTATTTTCTCTTTTTTGGCGTTGATAATAAGTCCTTTAATTTAGCATATAATTTCTTTAACGGATTAACTAATATATTATTCATTATTATTCACCGCCTTTTTTAAGAATAAATAAATTATTCCAATAATTATTAAATTAACTATGAAATAAATTATTGCAATTGTAGATGCCATACCATATGATATTTTTGCACCAGTAGAATCTTTTGTCATTAAGTTAATTAATTCACTCGATGCAAAACCATCAACAATAGAGTAAATTAATACTGGCAAGAACATTTTTGATACCATTGGAACTGTAATCTTACAGAAACAATCATATGCAGTTGCACCTTCAATTTTTGCTGCTTCATATAAATGTTTTGGAATTGCTTGTAAAGCTGCAATAAAGATTAAAATTTGAATACCTGATTGAGTAACAATTGTAAATATTCTTTCTACAGCTGCAATTAAAAATTCAATTAATCCTTGACCAATACCAACATTTAATAAGAAGTCTTGAATACCTGTTAACATTGTGTTGAATCCTGTCATTGTAGAATCCATTGTTGAACCAAATGATCCTTCAAGTGCAAGACTAATAACTGTTGTGTTATAAATAACAGGAATAAAGAATATTACTTTAAAAAATTGATGACCTTTAAATTTTGTATTTAGTACTACAGCAACAAGTAAACTAAATATAAATATTACTGGTACATTAATAATCATTTCACCAATAGAACTTGTTAAAACTTCCATAAATGTCTTAGTACCTAACATTTGTGTTTGGAATAAATCTATATAGTTTTTTAAACCGATCCAAGTAATTTCTAGACCACCTGCAATTGTTTTAACATCATTAAAACTCCAAAATATTGTCATAAGTAGTGGTACTGCAAAGAATAATGCAAAACCAATAAGCCATGGCAATACCATTACATATCCACCAACTTTTTCTTGACTTTCAAAACTCATTGTTTTAAATCTTTTAACTAATTTTTCAAAAGCATTAAGTTTAACATATGTTTCATTTTCAACATGAAGTAAATCTATTTTATTTCTTTGAATTTTAACTTTTAATTTTAATTCTTGTTTTTCTAATTTATTTAGTTTTTTAAGATTTGGCTTTTTCTTAGCACTTTCTAATTTTAAAGTTTCAACATATTGTTCTTGAACTTTTGTTAGTTCTTGTTCCAAAGAAGTAATTATAGAATGAAATTTTTCAGAATATATTAATTGTTCATCTTTTGTTAAATATTTATTATTCATCCTATATTCCCTCCTTTACAACTTTATAATTGTTTGCATTAATAGTATCACCATTATAAATATAATCTGCATTACTATAATTTAATATAATTTCTGTACCATTACTGTAAGTTGTTTTTATAATATCTGTATTGTAGATATATTCATGATTAACAAGTTTAGAATTATAAATTTTTAAATTCATTAATTCTTCATAAAGGGAAATTGTTTTATCATACCAATTATTGTAATAAGTTGAATATAAATAGTTATATTCAGTTTCAATTAAATCAGTTGTTCTTTCATAAGTCCATGTCATAGATAGATTTGATAATGTTTCAATTGATTTCATTTTATAATAATCAAATGTATATTCATCACTCATATTGATTGATTCACCAGAATAATCAACATAACCGCTCATCACTAATTGATAGAAAGGAACAGAATACTTAAATATTGAATATTCAGTTGCACTATAAGGTACATCTGTGATAACTGTTGCATAAGAAATAGCATAATCATTTGGATTACTGAATAAATAATTATATTCGTTTCCATATTCAGCCATTAATTCATTAAAATATTTAACAGTTTGTGATTTAAAGTTCATATCTGCACTTTGATAACTACCATACATTAAAGACCCTAAATCAGAAAATGCTAAGTTTTCTATTTTAACAGTATCCATTAGTTCTTTTACTGTCATAAATGTATTTTTATAAGTATTTGGTTTTAGATAATGAACTGGTGTAGATGTCATATCTTTTAAGTAAAGTGATTCTACATTTTGATAGTTTGCAACGATTGAACCATATTGATTTCTAACTAAATTTTTATTAGAAATGTTTTTATCAGTGTATGCTGTTACAAAATTAAACATTGGATATAGTGAAATATTTTCTTTTGCTAAATTACTTTGAACTAATGATAATTTTTTCTTATTTGTAATAACATTATTAAAGTTTGTCTTACCATTGTATTTTGAATACAATCCATCATTATAGAAACCTTGATAAATAACATTTAAATTGTTAATTCCATCAGTTTTTAATTTTAATGCAAGTTCTTCTAGTTGCTCTGATGTAGTTAAACTTTGAACTGTTTTATATTTAATACCTAAGATATTTTTTTGCTCTAAATATCCGCCAATTAATGTTAAGTTTAAACTTACATTATTTGTTGAATCTTTTTTATTTAATTTTTGATTGCTTAGTAAATATTGTTGATACTCATTTGCCATATCAACATAAGTTGTGTCATCTTTTAATGGTTTGATTAATAATGAAATAGATGAATCATTAAATTCATTAGTCCATGTTTGAATATCACTCAATCCGCTTAAAGACTCAAATCTATATACATCAGTTTCTCTAAAATATGCTCGGTAGAATGTTTGGTTATATCCATTTGTATTTCCTTCTTGATTCATTGTTGCCACAATAGAACAGCATTCTGCACCAGTTTCAACAATATTAATCATTCCTTTTGATGAACTAACATCATCAATTTTCATTCCATAAACACCAAGTGAAATTTTAGTATTTTCACTTTCCATGATTTTTGAAGATTTTGCTAAATCATTACCATAAATTCTTTGTTCGTAATTAGATGCATATTGACGATTATTATTAAAATCTAAAATTGCACCACTACCATCTGGAATAAGTGAATATCCAGTTTCTTCATGCGTTGCAGCACAGAAATAAGGTAAAATATCAATATAAATTAATGGATATTCTTCGTAATCAACGATTGATTCATTTATTAATTCTACTTTTAATCCTTCATCTTCTAGCGTGTATTTTATAGATACTTCAAATGTTGGATATGTTTTTTCATTAACAACACCAAATTCTAGATTATCTTTTTCTAATTCTTCTTTTGTATAACCACAAACGTAATAGAAAATTTCATATAAACCAGTAAGAGCAAGTTCTGTAAGAGACTCTTTATTAGTCATTGCATAATAACCAAATTCAGTATTTAATTTGTAATTATTTAAATAAGCTAAATAAGTTTTATATGTTAAATATTGAGGATCCTTTGATGTTTTTAATTCATCAACATAATCATTTGCTTTTTGTAAAATATCAATTTCGAATTTTTCTTTGTCTAATAATTGTGGAAAATCTGTAAAATCAATTTTAACTTTTCCACCTAATAAGTAAAGTACTTCAATGCTATTTAAAGAAGTTCTAATAGCATATCGGTGTTGTTTTTCATAATTTATTGAATAGTTATAGTTTCCATATTTAGTTGGAGTCCCTAAACTACCAGAATAATAAACTGTAAGTGTATCAGCTTTAGAAAGATTTGTTGGTCTTGATTCATATGACTTGTTTGTTGTCTTATCTAATAATGTAAAATGCGTATCATCATTATTCATTACAAATTGATAATTATCATTTTCAATTATTGTTTGACTTTCATCTAAATCTTCATAACTAACAAATCCAGTTTTATCATATGGATCTTTTGTAGGGAATTCTTTTTTTCCTGTAACAACAATTGTTACAATTAATACTAAAATTAATGTAACAATTAAGAATGCAATTAATGGAACTAATGGAAATTTGAAATTTTCTTTTTTATTTTTAAAGAATTTCTTTAGGTCAATAAGCCATTTTTTATAGAAAGGTAATGTAAAATAATTTTGTTCTTGCATAATTACCTCCTAAAAATATCTCATTTTTATCTCATTGTATATTGATACTAACCAACCTAGTATTTTTTCAACAAATGAGAAAAATAATAATATAGTGAAAATAATAACAGCAATAACAATTATTGTGAAAATAATATTAATTATATTCATTCCGAAACTATTTTCATGTACACCCATAATTCCAAAAAACATCATCCAAATTGTTAATCCTACACCTAAACCCATTATAAATGTATAATATATGATTTCATCAGTTGCAATAAAATTACTTACTATTGTTGCAACTATCGAAAGCCATACATAAGGGAAAAAGGAATATGCAATTGCATCAAATATTTCTGGTGCTTTTCCTTTTCCATCAAATAATGAACCAACACACCAGTTAGCAATTACTCCAACTAAAACAGGTAATAAAACTACTAGCATTGTTCTAAATAAATTGAATTCTTTTAAGTCAGTACCACCAACAACAAAGCCTTTTACAACTTCATTTAATACTACCGCAAAAATCATCATGCATACATAAAATATACTTACCCATCTTTTTGCAGTTTTTTCTTGTTTAAAGATTTCCCATCCAGATATTGGATGAACTATTAATTGAAGAGGATCAACAAAAGCACCTTTAAAGAAGGATTTGATTTTAGTCATTACTTTTTTTGGTTTTTCATTCATCTAAATCTCTCCTTCCTTTTCAGCTGTATTTGCATTTTTAATAAAACTTCTTACCAATAATGCGATGCATGTAATTAATACTAAACTTAAAATATAAGGTGCTACAACACTTAATTTTTCATAACGATATTGCTTATAAGCTTGAGAATAATTATATAAATCGTTTCCTAATTTTAGATTTTTTAATGCATCTTCATAATTACCTTGTCTAAATTGAGCTTTTCCGATACCAGCATATGCAAGTAAATAGTTACTATTTAATTCAAGTACTTGTTCCCAAATTTTTGCTGCACTTTCGTATTCATTGTTTTTATACAAGTGAGTTGCTTCATTAACTAATTTACCAAAATCAGTAAATTCAAAAATAATAAGATTTTTATTTTTGGAATCAACTGTTAAAATTTTATCTTTATAGTAACATAATGCTTCTGGCAATTGGAATAATTTATTTTGATTCGATGAAACTCCATCTACCGCAGTACCTAATGATCCTGCTTCATATAATAAGTTACCTTCAAAATCATATGCAAAAATTCTTCCTCTTGTTTTATCTAACGCAATATAAGTACCATCAGAATTAACATCAATATCTACAAATGTTGATGATCCTTCAGGAACTCTTGATCCTGGCGTTAATGTTTCATTAACTACATCACCATCATTTGGTACATAACCATTTCTGTTTAAGACATCAGATGCTTTATAATTTAATCTTTTAATGAAATTTGTTCCAACATTTGGTGAAGAGACTGTGTATACATATTCATCTTCATCAATACATAAATTTAATAAAGATGCTCCAAAGTTATAACCTTGTGATTTCTTTTGTTCTTCTGATGTAAATAGTTGCCAGAATGCATCCCATGCTGAAAGTGTAGCTTGGTTCATTCCATAGAATCTACTAAAAGTACCATCTTTATTAAAATCTAGAATACCTTCGTTAACCCCTTCTGCAACTACATACATTCTACCAGTTCTACTTACTGTAATTTTCTTAGGTCTAAATTCATATTTTTCAAATACTTTATCAGTAGGAGTTAATACTTCTTGTACTAATTCATAGTTTTTATTAAAAATAGCTACACGATTATTTCCATAGTCACAAACATAAATAAAATCTTTAGTAACATATAGACCTTGTGGATTTTTTAGAGTTGTATCGCTATTTGGAAATCTAGTAATGTAATTATAATTATGATCTAAAACAACAACTACATTATTTGATCCATCACATACATAAATATTTTCTTCATCATCTGCAATATCATATAGACTTCCAAATGAATATTCACTTGAAATTAAATTTCCAGTTTTATCTACTAAATTTGATGAGTCTATTGATTTCATTGCAACTAAGCTTTCTGCAGAAGCAATTTCATCCATATCAGGAGTGTAATTGTATGCAGCATTTACTTCAATATTTGAAAAGCTTAATAAACAAACAATAACTAATGTTGAAATATAAATAATTAACTTCTTCATAATATCACCTACTTGATACCAGATGATGCCATTGTTTCTAGCATCTTAGATTGGTTAATTACGAATACTGTTATTGGAATAATAAGCATAATAACAGTAACAGCAGCAGCAGTACCTGTTCTTGCGATCCCACCACTAACAATTTGGCTTAACGCATAACTAAATGGTTTTAAGTTTTCTGTAAAAATATAGTTACCACCATCAGTTCCCCATAATTGTTGGAATAATAAAATAATTAATGTTAACCATGCAGGTTTAACCATTGGCATAACAATCTTCCAGAAAATTGTAAATTCGTTTGCGCCATCCATTTTAGCAGCTTCAAGTAAATCAGTTGGAATGTTTGTCATAAATTGTCTCATTAAAAATAATCCTAATGTATAACCCCAAGCAGGAATAATAATAGACCATTGAGTATCTAGTAAACCTAATTTACTAATAATCATATATGTTGGAATTGCTGTAACAGCAGTTGAGAACATTAATGAATATACGATTAATTGGTTTAATACTTTTTTACCAACAAATTTGTGTTTAGCAAGGGGATAAGCACAAAGTGATGCTAAAATTACATGACCTACAGTACCTGCAAGAGTAATCCATATTGTATTTAAGAAATATCTTGAAATTGGAATTTGACTGTCATTCATTAAATTGAATAAGTCAGCAAAGTTATCTAATGTAAAATTACGTGGGAATAATTTTGGAGGAAATATAAATAATTCATTAAGTGGCTTAAAAGCATTACATATTGCAAACACTAATGGATATGCACTAAATAATGCAAAACCAAATAAGAATATAAATAAAATTAAATCTCCATACCATGATCTACTTAATCTTACACGACGATACTTTTTATTTTTTACTTGTTTTTTCATTTCAAGATGTTGTTGTTTTAACGAATTAACAACTTCATCTGAAGATTGATTCTTTGTTAAAACGCTTAAGTCTAATTCTTGATCTTTTACAACTTCTTTTTTCATTAAGAACCAACCTTTCTAATAACTTTTTGAATAACTAAGTTACTTGCCATCATTAGTAAGAATAATACTACCGCAATTGCACTAGCATATCCCATTTCTAATCTCGTAGAGTTAGTTGAACCAAAGTCTAATATATGAGTAACAAGTGTATGTGCAGCATATTCTGTTGACGGCATACCAAATAAGTTAACAGATACCATACCAATACCAAGTGAATTAGTAATTTGCATTACTGCTCCAAATAACAATTGAGATTTCATTTGAGGTAATGTTACATACCATAATTCTTGCCATCTATTTTTAATGCCATCAATAGCAGCAGCTTCAAATAATGTTCTATCGACAGTTTGTAAACCAGCTCTAAATGATAAGAAACTTACACCTAAACTTAACCATAATTGTACAATAATTAAAATAATTAATGCATAAGATGGAGTTGTTAACCATAATATAGGTTCATTAATAATCCCCATACTTATTAAGAATGAGTTAATATAACCATGTCTATCAGATGAGAATAATAATTGCCATATAACATAAGCATTACCAGAAATTGATGGAGCATAGAATATTAATGTCATAAGTCCTCTTACTTTTTGTGGTAATTCATTAATTAACCAAGCGAATAAGAATGCCATTATATAAGACACAGGCCCAGTTATTACTGCTAAAATTAATGTATTCTTTAATGCAATAATAAATACTTCATCATATAAGAATAAATTTACATAGTTATCTAATCCTACAAATTTAGGTGATTGTAACATATCATAGTTAGTAAAGCTTAAAGCAAAACCAACTACAACTGGAATTATCGTAAATGTTAAAAATATTAAAAGGTATGGAGCCATCATTGCATAAGATGCTCTACTGTTTTTAAGATTTTTCTTCATTACTTCTTTTTTGAATTTTCTTTGTTCTGGTGTTAATTTTTTCGTTTTGAACATAATCTTAATCCAATCCTAATTCCCTTTGTTTTCTTTCTAATTCTGCATTTATTTTTAAATGATAATTATATAATGCATCACTAGGATTTGTTCCCTCATTGATAATATTTCTAAACGCATTATCAATATATCTTCCAACGATATAATCACCTGGAACAGTTGGAATACCTTTTGCATATAATCTTTGTTCTTCTAAGATTTTATAATCTCTAGCAGACCAAGGTAATTTTGCAAATGCATATTTGTTTGCTGTATTATAACGAGCGGCAGAACCTAAAATTGATTCCATACCTTTTGCGTAATCACTTTGTGCTTGTTCACCTAACCACCATTGTACAAATTTCCAAGCTTCATTAACATGTTTTGAACTAGCTGTTATAATTGTACCTGAAGATGATGAAGTAGAACCATAATGAATTTCTTTTCCATCATCATAACCTGGTAAAAGAGCAAATTGCCAGTTACCACTAATTTCTGGTGCAGACACTGCAAGTGTATTGTATAGAGTAAATGATGAGATTCCAATTGGCATTTCACCAGTTCTAAATCTATTTGTAAAACTCGCTTCAATATCGAAACCGTAGTTTCTAAAGAAATCTACGAAATCATAGAATGCTTGTGCACTTTCTGGTTCTAATAAACCAGAACTTTTCCCATTATTTAGATATAATTGACCACCATATTGACAAATCATTGAATATAATAATGGGCTTAATGCACCTCTTGTATTAGGTAAATAATAATCTAAATATTGTCTTTGTAATGTAGGTAATAAGTCTAATACTTCATCCCAAGTTTTTGGAGCAAGTGGTTTACCTTTTTCATCAACTAAATTTAATTCTTCAAATATATCAGTTCTCACAAATTGAATTTGGAAATCTTCAGTATCAGGTAATGCATAAGTAGCTCCGTTATATTGGAATGGAACAACAGCACTAGGATAGAAGTTTTTAACAAATTCATCAAATCCTTCTAATTTACTCATATCAACAATTGCGTTTCTAATACCCCAGTTTACTGGAATATTTGAAGTAACACCAATTGCAACATCTGGACCATTTCCAGATAAGATTGCTTTTAATAATACTGCAGAAGATACAAGTTTTAACTCAACATTGATATTCTCTTGCATTGTAAATGTTTGGTCAATCATTGAACGCATTAAATTTGCTTGGTCTTTACCTGTCATAATCCAGACTGTAATTGTTTCACCACTTGCCTCAACACTACTTTTTAATGTAGTATCAGCGTTAAATGAACCAATTAATAGAATAAATTCATGTCCTAATTTTTGGAAAAAATTAATTGAAGGTTTATCTAATACTGCATCTTTTCCATGAACTACAATATAGTCAATTAATAATGGTTGACTAGATACTGTCATTACCCAAGTACCAAGTGATGTAATATTATTTTCTAAACTATTAAGACCAGTTAAAATATTTTGTTCACTTTCTAAGAATGATTCAAGTTGTGACTTAGTAGTTTCTAAACTTGAAATTAAGCTACTTCTTTCACCAGCGATATTAATTACATTATTTGTAACAAAATCTAATCTTTCAACACAACTTTCAATTGTTTTTCTTAATCCATCAATACTATCATATAATTGATATGTTTGATATTTACTTGGATTTACACCTGTTCTCATAATAACTTTTCTATAAATCCAGTTTAAGTCAGCAATTGTTTGATTAATGATTCTTGCAGAATCACCATAAATGCCGATTGTATTTTGAAGTTTAATTTCATTTACACCTTGTTTTAAATAGAAATAGAAAGGGGTTTCTTCATTTCCTAATGTTACGTTTTGCCAATCACTATTATAATTAAAAGTTATATTTTTACATTCTTCAAAAGGTATTTCACCATTTACATAAAGAATTCTACTTGCTTGTTGACCTCTATTAAAGTTTTGTAATGCTTTAATTGAAATTTGATATAAACCATCTTCTGGAACTTCAATTTGCCAACTAATCCAGTCTCCAGCAACATCCCAGTTTTCACCACCGATTGTATTATATCTAGTTAAGAATTTTGCATAAGGTTCAATTTTAAAACTATTATATGAAGCAACAGGAGTAAGAGTTGCTTGATTATGTTCATAAGAGGATTCACCTTGTACTTTATATGTAATTTCATTTATTGATTGATAAGTAGCACCATTATTTAAATGAGCTTGTAAATAATTACTATATGAATCTATTTCTTCTTCTTGATAAATTGTTATACTATTAAATACTACTGGTTCTGATACACCAACTATTTCAATAGAATTAACACCTTTTTCAAAATAAAATAAATATGACCCACCATAATAACCATTAGTATCTGCAATACTTTCTTCATTCCATAATTGTTTTTCTAATGATTGAGGTTTAATATCATGTTTACCATCAACTCTTTTTTCAACAACATCAAATTCATCTTGCCAAATTCTTGATAAAACAAATGTTGTTGCTTCTTGGAATTGATATTCACCATTGATTTTAATTCCTTTTAGAATATTAGAACTTCTACCAGAAATAGTATAATATTTAATCTTAATATTATAAAAACCAGATTCTTCAATATTAACATTATAAGTTACTGTTCCAGTTTCTGGTAAATATAATCCATCTAGACCATCTAAATAGATTTTTTCTACTTCTTCTTCGAATTCAACATCAACAAAACTTTCATATTTTGTCGCATCAACAATTATATCTTCCTTTAAAACTGGTTTATTTATTTCATTTCCTTCAATAAATTCTTGATATGAATTTTCTTCTCCGTGTACAAATAAACTTCCAGAATAGTCATCAGGAGTATAAGCTGAAACTGTAGTTGAATCTAAAATACAAACGAAAGCAACAAGTATAGCAAATACGATAAATAATGAAAAATATTTAATAATTTTCCTCTTCATTTTTTGTTTCCTCCT
>JAZOLP010000156.1:0-24251 GCA_045653225.1 Bacilli bacterium | reverse complement strand
TTACTCTCCTAAATAAGCTGTAATAACTTCTTTATTATTTCTAATTTCAACAGGTGTACCTGTTGCGATTTCCTTACCAAAGCTAATTACTTTAATCCATTCACAAATTCCCATAACTAGTTTCATATCATGTTCAATTAACAAAATTGCAGTTTTAAATTTTTCTCTTACAATTTGAATTGTTTCCATTAATTCTTCTGTTTCAGTAGGGTTCATACCAGCTGCTGGTTCATCAAGACACAAAATTGCAGGATGAGATGCAAGAGCTCTTGCAATTTCTAACTTTCTTTGTTTACCATAAGGTAAATTTTGAGCTTCTTCATTGATGTATTCTTCTAGACCTAATACTTTTAAGATTTCCAAAGCTTCTTCTGTAGCTTTATCTTCTTGTTCAAAATATTTTTTTGTTTTAAAAATCCCATCAAATACGCTATAGTTCATATGAATGTTTGAGCTTACTTTAACATTTTCTAAAACACTCATTCTTTTAAATAAACGAATATTTTGGAAAGTTCTTGCGATACCAATTTCTACTCTTTTATGAGGATTTAGATTTGTTACATCTTTTCCACAAAGTTCAACAGTTCCACTAGTTGGTACATATACACCAGTTAACATATTAAACACTGTAGTTTTACCAGCACCATTTGGTCCAATTAAACCAACAAGCTCACCTTCTTTAATTTCAATGCTGAAATTATCAACGGCTTTTAAACCACCAAAGACGATAGATATATTATTAGCTTTTAAAACTGTGTTTGCCATAATTATTTATCCTCCTTTAATGATTTATCATTTTTCTTAAATAGTTTAAAGAACCAATTCCAAGTAAATTCATTTTTACCTAAAATACCACTTGATCTAAATAACATAATAAGAACTAAAATAATACCATAAATAATTTTAGGATTATTTGCAAAGAAATCAGGAACCCAAGATTGTACACAGAACCAGTTTTCATAAAGTACAATTAAAATAGCAGCAATAATTGAACCAGTTAAAGATCCAAGGCCACCAAGTACAATGATAATTAAGAATAAAATAGACATATCTTGACCAAATGCTGTTGGAGCTTGAGGTTGAACAAATGCAAGTAGCGCACCGCCAATCCCAGCAATAAGTGATGAGAATGTAAATGCTATAACTTTAGTTTTATTTACAGGAACACCACACGCTTCTGCAGCTATATTATCATCACGACATGCAAGAATATTTCTACCAAATCTTGAGCCCATAAATGTAAGAATTAAGAATAAAACAAATATCAAGAATCCTAAATTCAACAGAGGTGTTGATGAAATTGTAGTTGTAATACTAATACCAGTACCTCCACCTAAAGATTCAAAGTTTTTACAAATATTTACAAAAATTAAACTAATACCTAATGTTACAATAGCAAGATAATCACCCTTTAATCTACCTAGTGCAATTAAACCAACAACAAAACCTATTAAAGCAGTTATAATTGCAGCTAAAATAACAGTACCAATTATAAATGCATACCCCATAGGGTGAAGTTCTCCACCTTTAACAACATAAACAAGAATTTCTTTAAAATAAACTTTACCCATTGATTTAGTAAACATTTTACTAATTTGTTGCATTAATATTACAGCAGTAGTATAACCTACAAGTAAGAATCCACCATGACCTAAAACAAATTCACCTAAACAACCACATACGATATTTAATGCAAGTGCAGCTATTGAATAGATAAAAATTAAATTTAATATCTTAGGTAATTCAAAAGATTTAGTACTTAAAACAGAAATAACAACTAATACTGCAACACCAATTACACTACTAATTAAATTTCTTTTATTCATTCTTTTAAACCACATATCTTACACCTTCTCTCTTACATCTTTCCCTAGAAGGCCAGATGGTTTAAATAATAAAATAATAACAAAAATACCATAAATAATTGTATCAACCCATGATGATAAACCAATGTTACTATAAACTTGAGTAATAGCTCTTATAATACCAATTAAGAATCCACCAATTACTGCACCTGGTAAACTACCAATACCACCGATTACTGCAGCAACAAACGGATATAAACCAATCGTTACAGAACCAATTTCAAATGTGAAACATTCACCGTCAAGTAAATAAATTACAACACCAATAGCTGCAAGTGCAGAACCAATCATGAATGTAAGTGCAATAATAAAGTTATTATTAATACCCATTAATTTTGCAGCTTGCTCATTTTCTGATACAGCACGCATTGCAATACCTACTTTTGTCTTTTTAACAAAGAATGTAAGAGCAGAAAGTAAAACTGCAGTTGTAATTATAGCAATATAAAATGATGTATTTTTATCTACAAACTTATGAAATTCTAATTGTTCAGGTTCTATTGCATTCATAATACCACTAAAAATATAGCTTACACCAATTGCAGTAATTAAAGCTGTAATTCTAGATGATCCTTTTTTACGAAGTGGACGATATGCGAATCTTTCTGTAACAATTGCCACAACCACACAAGTAATAACTGCAATCACTAAAGCAATTAATAAAGTCCAAATTGAACTTCCAAGCGTTGTTGCTAATAATTTTTCTGTTATAAAATAAGCAAGGAAACCACCGATAGTAATAAACTCTGAATGGGCAAAGTTAATCATTTTTACAATACCATAAACCATTGAATAACCAAGTGCCATTAAAGCAAAGATACTACCAAGTTCTAATCCTTGTTTTAGTCCCTCTAATAGTGTATGCATAAGAGCTCCTTTCAAAAAATAAATTAAATTTATTTATATTATACTATATCACTTAAAAAAAATCAAGGGTAGCAACTTACGCTACCCTTTTAAATGTTGAATTATTCTGCTTCTACTTCTTTACCATCTTTGAATGTAATAACTACAGCAGCTTTTTCAGGGTTACCATTATTGAATGAGAATGGAGCACTTGAAGTAACTAATCCACTAAATGTACCATTAGTTAGAGCTTCAACAACTGCATCATATTCAACAGAACCTGCAGCTTCAATAGCTTGTTTTGCAATATAAACTGCATCATAACCAAGTGCTGCAAATGAAACTGGAGTTTCTCCATATTTTGCTTCATATTTTTCAACAAATGCTTTTACAACAGCGTTTTCTGATTTACCGAAATAATGGTTAGTATAGAAACAATTTTCTAAGAATGAAGCGTCATCGCCTTCTTTAACTTGTTGGATAACACCATCCCAACCATCACCACCGTAACAAACACCAGCGTAACCTTTAGAATAACCTGTTTTTAAAATGTTATAAACATTTTCATAATAATCAGGAACATAAACACAATCATAACCACCTTCAAGAATTGGAACCCAGAATGCATTGAAATCTTTATCGTTTTTGCTGTAAGCAGCTGTAGCAACTTCAACACCTTCTAAAGTACAAGTTTCAACGAAAGCATTTTTTAAACCTTTTGAGTAATCATCATCATTGTTATATAATACATAAGCTTTAGTATAACCTTTTTCAGCAGTATATTCAGCCATGAATTTTCCTTGATAAGAGTCATAGAAACAAGCACGGAATACGTTGTATCTAACATCTCTTTCATCACCATTATCACCAACAGTTAATTTATCAGCAGTACCAGTAGGAGTAATTACAGGAACACCATGTTTAACAGCTTCAGAGATTAAACCTTCAGTTGCACCAGAAGTAACAGCACCAACGATAACATCAACATCTTTAGAAATTAAACTTGTTAAAGCAGCAGCAGCTTTTCTAGCATCAGCTTCATCATTAACAAAGTCAACTAATTCTAATTTCATCATAGTACCATTAACATTCACACCACCAGCAGCATTGATTTCTTCTACAGCTAGTTCAACACCTTCTTTAACGGCTTGACCATAAATACTAACACTACCACTTAAAGGACCCGATGATCCTAGTTTGATAGTTTCTTTTTCTTTTCCATTTCCTTTACACCCAACAACTGAGCATACAGCTAATAAAACAACTAATAAACTAAATAATTTTTTCATAATTTCTTCCTCCTTATATTTAATTAGCTATTTATATAAGAATGCTTAAAACTACAGTTTCTTTAAAAAAAACTTCCATCCTCTTCAAGAAGATGAAAGTGTTAATTCATACCGCTTCTTGACGATGCCATCACATCACCAGTTTGTTAACGGAAACTACCCGGTGAATCTTAATAATTAAATAATAATTTGACCATAATTATTAAAAAACGTTCAGACCACTACTCTCAGAATGATTTTCATATTATCTCTGATATTAGTTCACACCAACCACTAACTCTCTGAAATTGATCTATAATATTACTCGTTTCTGATTCAAACGCATTTACTTATATATGTCAATAGTATACCACGATAATTTCAACTTTGCATCAAATTTAGCAATGTAAACGTTTTTATTTAACATTTTCAAGCGCAGTGTTTTAATGTAAACGTTTTCTTAATCTAGAATAATAAAACTCCCTTAATTTTAAGGGAGATATTTTAGAAAGCTAATTAAGATTACATTTTATTAAAACTTTTTATGTATGAAATTTTCTTTTAAATTGTTCGAATAACTTTTCTTTAAATATGAAAATTAAAATCATAATTACTACAACACCTAAACTAGATGATACTAAAATAGGCCAAATAATAGGTGTTTTATTAATTCTTATAAGTGTAAGAATATTTAAAATTGATAAAGTTATTGCGTGACCAAAAAATTCTGCAAAAAATAAATTACCTAAAAATAAAAATACTGTACTAATAATTAATGAAGTACAAAGAATAAATGGCATTGTGTAATCAAGACTCCATGAAGCACTTCTCATTTGATCTTTATATGCAAATATATCAATACAAATAAGTAGAATTATTAATAATATTGTACCACTAAATAAAGTTCTACCGAGCCTTATCCATTTTCTTAGAGAAAATTGAAACATGATTATTACTGCTAAACAACCAACATCAACAATCGTAGCCCAGTAACTTCCATTAAAAGTTATATAATTAATCATTGTGCATATTAATATTGCTGATAAACATACCGCAAAAACAATTCTTCTTATTAATTTTCTAATATTACTAATTTTTTTAATACTCGGATAAATAACAATTTCTAAAGTATTATCTTCAATTAATTGTTTTTTACATAATGGGCATTCTAATGTATGAGTTTCTACTTTTACTTTACAACTTTTACAATACATTAGTTATCCTCCCATAAGTTACTACTAATGGTAACTTCTAAACCAAGATTTGTAAGGTATTTAAAAAATTCTCTTTCAATGTCCAGTTCTTGGAAAATTCTTGTAACAGAAATCTTAGTAACATTATTACAAGTAATAACACAACAACTATGAGTATTTGCAGCACCTGCAGCAATAAAATCTACACTATCAATTTCGTTTAAAAATGATTCAGGAGCTTTTAATACCCCTATATTAGAAAGAGACATTGAAGATAAACCACCAGCAATTTTATTATAACCAATTTTACAAGCAATAATTTTGAAAATTAAAGGGCAAAACTTTAGCGCAATACTTGACTCAATTTTCATATTAGCATTAAGAGTAGCTTGAAGATTTTCAATAGTTAATTGTTCTTTGTAGCATTCTTTAATAGAATTAATAAAATCATTAATTGTTAAATTCGGTTTAATTTGTTGAATCAAATATATATATAACGAGAAATTTCTTAGTGTTTCTGAATCATATAATTTTCTCATATTAACTGGTAGTATAATACTAATAGGTTGTTTATTTTTTGCTTGATGACGTTTCATATATGAATATATCGAATACATCATAACTGCACTTATAAATTGAGTAACAGTACATTCATATTTATGAGCTAATTCTTTTAATTCCAATGAGTTAACTTTACCCACAATCAATCCATTGCCTGGTGCAAAGAACTTTGTCCCTTTAATAATAAACGCCTTGGGTGCTTTAAATCTAGTCAGTTTTTCCCCATTAAAGTTTTCACTAAAAGAATCAACTGATTCATTAAATCTAGGTTCTGAGCCAACTTTGATAATTTCATTATTTAAATCTACCATTTTTTTACCAGATAATTCTAAATATCTATAGACTATAGCTTTACCAAGTTCAATCGCACCAGATGCATCTGATATAGCATGAAAGACTTCAATAGAAATTCTATTTTGATAATAAAGGATATCTAAAAAATATCCATTATTTTTGTTTTTACTTTTATATGAACAAAGAAATGCTGATTCTTTTTTTACTACAAATGGACGTTCATTATGTTCATAGTAATACCAAAATAATCCTGTACGCATTTTCACAAAAAAAGTAGGGAAACGATATTTTAAATCATCAACAGCTTGTTGTAATAAGTCATATTCAATTATATCTTTTAAATAAAAAGTTATTCTAAATACATTAGCAAAACTCTTTTTCGAAACATAAGGAAATATCTTTCCAGCATTGTCAAGTTTTAACCAACGATCTTTATTTTCCATTAATAACTCCTTTACATTACTTCTTTTAATACCATCACTAGTTCATCTATTTCTTCAATATTTAAACTACATACCGCAATTCTTACAATATCATCTGCGATAGGAATTAAATAAGTATGTTTAGCTTTTAAATTTTCACATATATCATAGGCGTCACTACATGGTAGACAAACAAAGAAACCACTAACATAAGGTAAGTGTTTAATATTAAATTCGTTTAATTTGTTAATAAAATAAGATGTTCTTTCTTTTAGTGTAAGCGTATTACCAAAAATTTGATCACTTAATTCATTAACTTTATCACCTAATAAAGCATCTGATAAACAATTAAGAGCAGGACCATTAGGAGATGAATAAGTACCTCTAATTTGTGATTCAAGAGCACTTGTTAAATCAGATGCTAATTCTTCATCTTTTACAAATGTAAAGAATGCACCTACTCTAAATCCATACATACCAAATACTTTAGAACATGATGCAGCAAATACTGGTAAGAATTTAATTTCATTATTAAATATATTATTAAATATCTTATGTACTTCTTTATTATTTCCATCATAATCTAAATAAGCAATATCATAAATAACTGTAATATTTACTTTTTCACTTAATTTATTTAATTTTCTAATTAATTTCAAATGCTCTTCATTAGATAAACTATATCCTGTTGGATTTTGACATGGGTCATTTAAAACAATTAGAATTTTATTTTGAGTTAAACTATATTCTTCAATCTTAGAACAAAGATTCGTAATATTAAAATTTCCTTCACTATTAAATAATTGATAAGTATCATATTTAATACCAGCTTTTTTAGCAATTAACTTATAATTGCCCCACATAATATTAGGTAATAATACAGTCTCATTTTGATCTAAGAATAAATTGAATGAAATTGATAAAGCTCCAGTACCACCTAGTGTTGCACCAAAAGGAACATAGTATTCATTCATTCTTTCTTCATAAGTATCTTTTAAATACCATTTAAGAATTGCATCTTTAAATTTAGGTTGTCCTGTGATTGGAGCATAACCTACATTTTTTGTAACATTATTATTTAAGTTATCGATTACAGCAGGTACAGTATTTATAGATTTATCATCATTTAAAAACACACCAATAGTTGCATCTATTACATGATTTCCAGATGCTTTATCAGCTTTAGCCATTGCTCCTATTTTTAAAATGTCACTTTTCATCTTTCCTTTAGATCTATCTGCGATAAAATTGTTGTTCATAATTTTTCCTCCTGCATTTTTTTATACATTATAACAAAATTATAATAAATAATTAAATAATAATGCAATAATTAATTAAAATCATCAACACTAATAAAAGTTTCTATTGCGCCTATTTCATCAAAAGAATCATCTAATTGTTCTAATTTAGCAAGTTCTTCTTTTATTGATGTAGTGTTTAAATATCTTCTTATTTCTTCTTTTAAAATTGTTTTTCTTTCTATTTCAATTCTTCTAATTCCATACTGCATTGCTTGTGGATCTCCAATTAATAAAAGAGTCTTTTTAGCACGCGTAATTGCAGTATATATTAATTTTCTTTTCAACATTATATAATATTGATTTGTAAATGGCATAATTACTAAATCAAATTCTGATCCTTGCGATTTATGAATACTAATTGCATAAGCAAGAGTTAAATCTTCAAGTTCTTCTAAAGTATATGAAACTTTATGAGAATCGAAACTAACCTCCAAACCAGAAAGTTGATCATTTTTTCTAATAAAACTATTTACATAGCCAATATCACCATTCATTATTCCTTTTTCAGCACGGTTTACAAGTTGAATAACTTTATCATTTATTCTAAATGACCTATTTAAATGTTTTAACTCACCTGACTCATTTAAAGGGTTAATTGCTTCTTGAATACGATTATTTATTTCATTTATACCACAATCACCCTTATACATAGGAATCAATACTTGTGTATCTTTTATGGATTTTCCTTTTAGAATAGCTTTATTGTATAAATCTACAAGCATTGAAGGTAATGCTTCAGATGATGTTGAAATAAAGTTTCTATCACTTAATTTTTCTAAAATATTTTCCGGTAAAATACCTTCATTAACATTATGAGCAAGTTTAATTATACTAGAATCTTCTGCTTGTCGGTGAATTTTAGTAAGTCTAATTGTTTTAATTTCTTTAGAATCAATTAAATCTTTTAATACTTGACCAGGACCTACAGATGGAAGTTGGTCCACATCTCCAACAATAATTAATCTTGCTTGATTATGCATTGATGTTATCAATCTTGAAGCAAGTGGTAAATCCATCATTGAAGCTTCATCAACAATAATTAGTCTTGCAGCAGTTTTATTATTTTTACTATATTCAAAATAATTTTCACCTTGATAACCTAAAAATTTATGAATAGTTAAAGCATTCATATTAGTTGATTCTTTTAGTCTTTTTGCTGCCCTTCCAGTAGGAGCAAGAAGTGCAATAGCCTCAGCTAATGTTGAATTGTCTTTATTTAGTTTTAGATACATCTTTAATATAGCATGAACAATAGTAGTTTTACCAGTACCTGGACCACCTGTAATTATTACAATAGGTTCAGTAAAAGCCATTCTAATAGCTTCTTCTTGTTCTTTTGAAAATTCAATAAGACTAGTCTTTTTAATTTCAAGTAGAATATTTTCAATATCATCAAAATTATATTTTTTAATACCTTCACTGCTTCTTTCATCTTTTAAAAAGCTTGATATTTCTTTTGCAAGATCAACTTCAGCAAGATAGTTACTATAATCAAAAATATTATTTTGATCATCAATGTGAATTTTCTTTTCACTATACAAAATATTTAAAACATCTTGATATTTCTTCTTTTCAATTTCTTCACCAGTATATTTATTTATAGCAACATATAAATCACTTTTTGAAATATAACTGTTACCAGAAGAATATAATACTTCTTTCAAACAAAAACAAAGTAATGCTTTTAATCTACACATTGCAGTTTTTGGAATTCCTAGGCTTGATGCTAATTGATCAGCTTTTTTAAAACCAAATCTTTCAACTTTATCAATTAAAATATATGGATTTTCACTAACAAGATCTATAACATTTACACCCTCTAAAACCTTAATAATCTTATTAGCCATATCAATAGTAACACCATGATTCATTAAAAAGATAATTGTTTTTTGTGTAGTATCATCACTAATAATCCCAGTTTTAATTATAGTTTTTTGTTTCAAAGAAATTTTAATTTCATCAAGACAACTAGGATCTTTTTTAATTTTAGAAATAGTATCAACTCCAAGTGTTTCAACAACAAGTGTTGCAGCTTTTACACCAACACCAGGAAATAAATCACTAGATAAATAATTTATAATTCCATATAGTGATTCAAAAGCTTTTCTATTAAAACTACTAAATTTAAATTGAAGGCCAAATTTTGGATCTTTAACAAATTCACCATCTAAAATATATTCTTCATCTTCAACAGGCATTCTATCAAAAACACCAACAATTGTTGTTTTATTTCCAACAATTTTAGCTTTTTTTACACTAATAGGAATTTTATTAAAATCAATTAAAAAAGAAGCGACTGTATAGCCGTTTTCTTTATTATGGAATAATACTTTACCAATCATTCCTTCTAATTTATCCATACAAGTCGCCCCTTTCATATATATATTTTTAATATTGTCTTCTTACATCATCCATATAAACTTTATCGATTGTTCCACCACCAAGACAATACTCTCCATCATAGAATACACAAGCTTGTCCTGGTGTAATTGCTTTAGAAGGTTCAAATGTATGAACTTCTAAAGTATCTTCATCAATCCATTTAACCCAAATTTTTACATCTTGTTGACGATATCTAAATTTAGCTGTCATTTCTTGTCCATCAACAAATCTTTCATTTATAATGCTAACGCCACGAACAATTACACGGTTTGCAAATAAAAGTTCTGTTTCACTACCTTGACCAACAATTAAGTGATTCTTAGAAGCATCTTTTCCACAAACAAACCAAGCCTCACCAGGTCCTCCGATACCAAGACCATGACGTTGGCCGATTGTATAATACATTACTCCATCATGACGTCCAACAACTTCTCCTTTTGTATTTACAATATCACCAGGATTAGCTGGAATATAATTCATTAAAAATTCCTTAAAGTTTCTTTCTCCAATAAAACATACACCAGTTGAGTCTTTTTTAGTAGCAACTGATAATTCATATTTAGTTGCAAGAGCTCTAACATCTTTCTTTTCCATCTCTCCAATAGGAAATAATGCCGTAGCAATTTGCTTGCTAGAAAGCTGAGAAAGGAAGTAAGTTTGGTCTTTATTAGCATCTTTTCCTCTTAATAAATAATGTTTATCACCATCATGAATTACTCTTGCATAGTGTCCCATTGCAATATAATCAGCTCCAAGTGATGCTGCTTTATTTAAGAATGCTTTAAATTTAATTTCTTTGTTACATAAAATATCAGGATTAGGAGTACGATTTTTTCTATATTCAGCAAGAAAATATTCAAATACAGAATCCCAATATTCTTGAATAAAATCAACTCTATGAAGCTTAATTCCAAGTTTAGCAGCTACATCTTTAGCATCTTGATAGTCTTTTTCTTGTGGACAAACCTCATCCATAACTGTTGGGTTTCCAAGTAAATCATTGTTTAAAGCACTATCCCAGTTACGCATATACATAGCTTCTACATGGTAGCCTTCTTCAATTAATTTAATACAACTTGCGGCAGAATCAACTCCACCTGATAATCCAACAATAACTAATGTATCTTTCTTTTCTTTGATAGCACTCATTATATTCACCTACTTTTTAATTCAAATAAGATGTCTCGAAGTTGCATTGCTTGTTCAAAATCAAGATTTTTTGCAGCATCTTTCATCTCTTTTTCTAATCTTTCGATTACTTTTTTCTGTTCTATTTTTGTTAATTTACGATAATCTTCAACCGAAATTTCATCGTAAACATTCGCTGTAACATCATTTATAATAGTAACTTCATTACCTATATCTTTAATAATTGTCCTTGGAATAATATTATTTTTACGATTATATTCTTCTTGAATACTTCTTCTTCTTGCAGTTTCTTCAATACATTTTTTCATGCTATCAGTCATATTATCTGCGTAAAATATAACTTTACCGTTAGCATTTCTCGCAGCACGACCAGTAGTTTGGATTAAAGATCTTGCACTACGTAAAAAGCCTTCTTTATCCGCATCAAGAATACAAATTAAACTAACCTCAGGAATATCTAAACCTTCTCTTAAAAGGTTAATACCAACTAAAACATCATATGTACCAAGTCTAAGTTTTCTAATAATTTCAAGTCTATCTAAAGCTTTAATTTCAGAGTGTAAATAAGCAACTTTAATACCAGCTTCTTTTAAATAAGCTGTCAAATCTTCACTCATCTTAATTGTAAGGGTTGTAATTAGAACTCTTTCTCCCATTGAAATACGTTCTTTAATATCAAACATAATTCTATCAATTTGATTTTTAGTAGGACGAACTTCAATAATAGGATCTAATAATCCCGTAGGACGAATAATTTGTTCAATAACTTCTGCACTTCTTGATAATTCATAATCTCCTGGAGTTGCAGAAACATATATAACTTGATTAATTTTTGACTCAAATTCTTCAAAATTAAGAGGTCTATTGTCAAGCGCTGAAGGTAATCTAAAACCGTAATCAACTAAAGTTTGTTTACGACTTCTATCACCGTTAAACATTCCTCTAACTTGAGGTATTGTTGCATGTGACTCATCTATAACAAGTAAATAATCTTTACCAAAGAAATCAATTAAAACTGAAGGAGTTTCTCCCGCAGCACGAAGTGATAGATGGCGAGAATAGTTTTCAATTCCGCTACAACTTCCTACTTCTTTTAGCATTTCTATATCATATTTAGTACGTTGATGAATACGCTCTTCTTCTAAAAGTTTCCCATTTTCATGAAAATACTTTTCCTGTATTGCTAATTCTTCTTCAATTCTTCTAATTGCTTCTTCTTTTTTATCATCACTAAGAACAAAGTGAGTTGCAGGGAATAAAGTAATAACTTCTGAAATTCTTAAAACTTTACCAGTTACTGTATCAAATACACAAATTTTTTCAATTTCATCATCAAAAAAAGTAACACGGATAGCTTCTGTCTTTTCGCTAGTAGGTAAAATATCGACATTATCACCTTTAACTCTAAAAGTACCACGACCAAATTCAATATTATTTCTTAAAAATTGCATTGAAACTAACTTTTCAAGTAAATCTTTTCTTTTAATTCTTTGACCAGTACGAAGTACTAACATTGAATTTTTATAATCTTCAGGATCACCAATACCGTAAATACAAGATACACTTGCTACAATAACAACATCGCGACGTTCTAAAATCGCTGCTGTTGCTGCATGTCTCATTTGATCTATTTCATCATTAATACTAGAATCTTTTTCAATATACATATCTTTAGATGGAACATATGCTTCTGGTTGGTAATAATCATAATAAGAAATAAAATATTCAACCATATTTTCAGGAAATAAAGCTTTAAATTCAGCATACAGTTGTCCAGCTAAAGTTTTATTATGAGCAAGAACTAACGTAGGTTTATTAACATTTTGAATAACATTCGCAATAGTAAAAGTTTTACCAGTACGTGTTGCACCGAAAAGAGTTTGTTCAGGTACACCTGCCAAGACATTTTCAGTAAGCCTCCTTATAGCTTCTGGTTGATCACCATAAGGAGCAAATTTCGATACAAGTTTAAATTTATTTTCCATTATTTACATAATATACAACATTCTTAGGATTCTTTTCATCATAAAGAATGTCAATATATTGTTCTTGAGTATTAGTATAAAGGTAAGAATTTAAACTACAATTTACCTTATCACCAGAATTAGTAAAGAATTCAATTTCTAATAATGATTCTTTAACGCCTTGAGCATTTTTAGATTTACCAAATTTAAATGTTTTAACCTCTGCAGTACCTTTGATACCACAAATTTTTAAATAATCAGTCTTATGTTCAGAAGATAAACCAAATAGTCTTTCTTTAATGTATGTGAATAACATTAGATAGAACATCATAATAATAATTAAATAAATACCTGTTAAACAAGGAGTTGCTCCTTCTGCAATAGTATCTAATGAACGTGTTGCTTCAATAAATGGACGACCATTCCATTGTAAACCAATTAATCCAGTAGTTTGACATGGAGAAATAACAGAATTTAAAACAACCCATGCGATATATGCTCCACCAGCAAATAATAAAACATCAGTAAATAATTGTCCCATATGTAAGCCAATTTTTTGACCTTCTAAGTATGTTGGGAAATTTGTTACTCTTTCAACACCTTGAATTTTTGGATAGAACACTTTCACTTTTTGACCTTCATAATATTGATCATTAAATTCTTTTGAAGTAAGTTCAAATAATTGAGTAAATTTTAACATATTTACTTTTGAAACATATTCAACACGAACATAATGACGACCTTTATGGTTAATAACTTCAATAACTTCACCTTCAACATAGTCAGGATCAACTTTCATTAATTTATTAACTTTAATAGCTCTCATTAAATTAATAATAACATTTGCTAAAAAAACACATGCTGCAGCTATAGTTGCAATAACCGCAATTAAACTTAAAATAAAATTCATATTTATCTCCTTTATTTATGATATTCTTTATTATTAATAATCGTAAATGCACGATATATTTGTTCAGTTAAAATCAATCGCATTAACTGATGAGGAAAAGTAAATTTTGAAAAAGATAAATGATAATTACTTCTTCTAATAACTTCATCACTTAATCCATTAGAACCACCAATTACAAACGTAATTTTAGAAAATCCATAAGTCATTTTTTCTTCAATAAGTTTTGCAAGTTCAACGCTATCTATATTTTTTCCTTTAATTTCTAACGTGATAACAAACTCATCATCAGTAATTTTACTTAAAAGATTTTTACCTTCTTCTAAAATATTTTTTGAAATATCTGAAGTATTTACTTCTTTAACTTCAGTAATACTAAATTTAGTATATCCTTCAATACGTTTTTGATATTCTAAAATGCCCTCAGTAAAAAACTTTTCTTTAATTTTACCTACACATAGTATTTTAATCATTTTCTTCTCCAATCAAAATTATAGGATGTTCATCATATTGGTATGCAACACTTAAATTAAATGAAGGATCACAATCAAATGCTTGATTGATCACATCATAAGCTAAATCATAATCATTACATTCTTCACTA
This sequence comes from Bacilli bacterium, assembly GCA_045653225.1. Lineage (GTDB taxonomy): Bacteria > Bacillota_I > Bacilli_A > ML615J-28 > CAG-313 > UBA1737. The sequence goes on along the minus strand of JAZOLP010000156.1, from coordinate 9,495 downwards.
ATGTGAGCTAAAATAATATTTTTATTATTTTCACTTATAAAATTCTTTAAATGCTTAATACACTCATCATTAGACATATGACCACTATCGCTTAAAATACGATTAATTAACATCCAAGGTCTGCCACTATTTAATAGCATTTCCGGATCATGATTAGATTCTATCAAAATAGTATTAATATAAGATAAAATTTTATAATATTTTTTATCAATATATCCTGTATCTGTGATTGAAGCAAAAGAATTATTTAATTCAGTGTTTAACTCTTTCACCATAAATCCTAAACAAGAAAGTGTATCATGTGATAATTTCATAGGAACCACAGATAAATCTTTAATATTATATTTTTTATCAGGCTTAATTAATACTTTTTTGAAATTAACTAAATTTCCTCTTAATTTGCGATTTGCTTCAAAAAAAGTATTTTCTTCAATATAAAGAACAGCAGAAGTTTTAGTAAGTACAGAGACTAATTCTCTAATATGGTCAGTATGTTCATGTGTAATAAATACAGCATCAAGAGTTGTTAATTCAATTCCTTGATTCTTAAGTCTTGACCTAACTTGCAGCATACTTAATCCAGTATCAATAAGAATTTTAGTATTTTTAGTTTCAATATATGTGGAATTACCTTTAGAACCACTACCTAATACTACTACTTTCATTATAATTTTTACTCCTATCTAACAATATATTATACCATAAAATTAACATTTTTTCAAGTTATTAATAAAATAAGAAAAAACCTCTATATAAGAGGTTTATTTAAGATATAAATCTTTTAAAATGCCCAACAAGCGCCAATAATAACAAGAAGAATAAATAATACTAAAATGAAAGCATAACCATATTCACCACGTGTTTGATTCATAAAATTTCCTCCTTTCATACCCTTTTTCAATCATCTTGAGTATTCACTATATAATATGTATAATAAAAAAATCAAACAACAACAAATGCCTAATTAAAATAATTTCACATAAATTTCACATTAGAAAAAAAGGTATTATTATCCATTGTTTTACCCTTCAAAAAGAGCAAGTTTTAGTTGAATAAATTGCACTTTTTTGGTAAAATATATATGTTATAATTTGACACAAATATCAAAAGAAAAGGAGAAAAACATGTTAAAATTATTAAAACGAATTGCGCCAGTAGCAGTTGGGATTGTTTTAATCTTTTTAATTACAGTTACAGTATCAGTTGTTAAAAACGCAAACGATCGTACACCTGTAGTTAACAATGCTAATGACGTATACGCAAGTTATGGTGACTTAACTATAACTAACGAAAAACTTTATACTTTAATGAAAAACCAATATGGTTTAACTGATTTATTAAACCTAGTTGATGGTGAACTATTTAAAGATGAAGTAGAAAAAATTGATTCAAATGATGAAGATTTCGTTTCATTTATCAAAGAACAAATCTTTGGTACTACTGATTTATCTGAATTAGAAGACAAAGATATTCAAGAAAAATGGGATGAAGTTGTTGATTCATTAAGAATTACTGGTATCATCAATAAAACACAAGCACAAGATAAAGACTTCACAAACGAACAAAGTCAAGTTTGGGTAGCTGTTAAAGATTACTACAAATTATCTTATGCTCGTGAACAATGGGCTAAAGCTGAATACCTAAAGAAATATTTAGAAAATAGAGAAGATGGCAACATGTTCGATATGACTAAAGCTGAAAATGCAACTTTAAGTGTAGAACAATATTTCGAAGAAAACTACAATGGTAAAGTAACAGGTTTATTTGTTCCATTTACTTCTGAAGCTGCTGCTTTAGCAATGATGGAAAAATATGGTATTAACACATTAGACAAAGTTCTTGGTTCAAATGATGGTTGGGTAAGTTCAACATATGATTACTATACAAAAGCTGAAGTTGAAGAATCAGATATGTTAACTTACTTACAAGTTTGTGAAGCATTCTTCAAAATGTACAATGAAGTTTATGCATACTTAAACAATGGCGAAGATGTAATCAAAGCTGATTCATATGAAACAGTTTTAAAAGAAGCTAACACTATTCAAGCTGTTATCTTAGCTGTTCAAAAAGCTATGGAAGAAAAAACTTATGGTGCTACAGTTACATTACCAACAGTTGCATACGTAAATGGTGAAGGTGAAGCAACAATTACTTGGTCAATCAGTAATGATAAATACGGTAAAGTTGAAAACAACGTATTAACAGGTGACTTTACTACAACAGATGATGGCGAATTAGATATCAAATTAAGTTTTGAAGTATCATTTAAAGAAGAAAAAGCTACAGGAAATATTACAATTCCTCTAGAAGCTGACTTCAATGAAGAAACTGACAAATGGGAATCTGCTAGTGATGCAATTTTATCTGTAGATCCTGTAACAGTTGATCCATTCTATTCATACCAATTAAAAGAAGCATTATTAAATAATGAAGATTTCAAATTCCAATGGACAGTTGAAGAAGCTAAAGAAATTAACGCTACATTAGCTGATTACTTATCAGTTGATTCAACAAAATTAACTTTAAGTGCAAAACCTAGTGAAGCTTACAAATCTTATACAGTTGAACCTGTTAAAATTGGTAACTATTATTTCTTAATCTTAAAATTAGAAAACCATGAACAATCAGAACTATTCGCAAAAACTGCTGATGGTGAAATTGAACAAGATGAAGATGGTAACTATGTAATTGCTGATCAAGAATTATACGATGAAATCGTTGCTAAAATGACTGAAGATTTATTAACTGATAATGCAATTAACGAAATGTTATATGAAAAACGTCAAAATCACAACGTTAAATTCTATGATGCTTACTTAGAAGCATTATATGAATACGAATATAACTACTTCTACACTACAACAATTAAAGCTAATGATTATGAAGAATATGAAACAACTAAGAAAAACAAAAAAGATGTAGTTGTTACATTCCAAACAGAAGCTGGTAACAAGAAGAGTGTAAAAGAAATTAAAGCTCAAACATTATTCGAAAACTTAGAAAAGAAATATGCTGAAAACAGTGTTGCTACATTAATTGAAAACTACATTTTAATTTCTGATACAACATTAAATAATATCTATAACCCTTATACAGATACTATTCTTAACGAAACATCTTACAAAAACTTAATGAATTCTGAAATTCAAACATTACGTAAGAACTTCGAAAGTGATTATTTCACATATTCATACCTTTCATACTATGGATTCATTCCTAACTTCCCATCTGAATATGGTTGGAAGAAATTTATTAAAGACTACTTCGTAGTTGATAATGATCAAGAATTATTAACTTCTTCTACATATGGTGGTACTATCTATGCTGATGCATTAAGTGCATACATTGATAACTTAACAACATATGAACTTCTTCTTGAAGAAATGAAAGAAGCTTATGATGATTGGTACAGTGTTTCTGTAATCAATTTATTAGTATTTATCGATAATAACTACAATGCAAATGATTCAGCTGATAATGCTGCTGAAATTGCACTTGAAGAAAAAGACAATTGGACAACTGAACAAGTTGCTCTTGCTAAAGAATTAACTGAATTAATGTTCAAATTTGCAAACCAAACAAATGGTGCTACATTATCAGAACAATTAACTTCATTAGTATCATTATTCAATGAAGCTGAATACGAATATAACGAAGCTGAATGGAATACTGCTTATGCAAACGAAACTTCAGTTTATGATTTCAACTACTTTGGTAAATACAAATTACAAGGTCTTAATGTTAAATTCGAAACTGCTAACACTTATGATTCTTCTTCTTCAATTTTAGAAGAATTTGCTGATGAATGTAAAGTAATTTGGAATAACATTAAAGATTTAGGCTTACTTGGTAAAACATTAGATACACCTTATGTTGGTGGAGAAGCATTCTATACTGATTATGGCTACCATAAGATTGCAGTATTAAAAGCTGATGAAAAAGTTGATTTACCAACTGAGGAAGAAATCGAAATCTATAGAGCACTTTCATTATGTAACTCAGTTATTGAAGAAATTGCTACAGTAGAAGAAAATATCGAATCATACACAACAAGTGGTTATGATATTTCAAGTTATGAAGCTCAATTAGCATTCTTAGAAGCTAAACTTGAAAAATATGAAGCTGCATTACAAGAATTATTAGGTGATGAATATACTGAAGATTATGAACTTGATAAAGAAACTCAAGAAAAGATTGACAAATGGTATACAAATGCTGAAACTGCTGTTGAAGGCGGAACACTTGTAACTAGAAGTTATATCGCTAAATTAACTGAAATTATTGATGAAATCACATTTGCAAACGCGTCTACTAAAGCTGAAGTTCTTGACTTCTTAGAATTATTAGAAGCTCAATGTGATAAAGTTGATGAAGAAGAATAGGAGGAACCAAACAATGAAAATGTTATTTAAAAGAATTATCCCTTGTTTATTAGTTGTTCTTTCAATTTTCACAATTTTAAGTTGTACTGAAGAAGAATATAAATATCCTTCAGTTTATCCTCAATACACATCAAATGAAATTTTTGTACAAATTGGTAATTTAAAAGTTACTGAAAAAGATATTTTCAATCGTTTATTACAAAGCTACGGTTTAGAAGAAATCGAAAATGCAATTGATGCTGAATTATTAAAAGATGTAGTATTAACTGAAGAACAAGAAAAAGAATTCCAAGACCAAATGACTACATTAGTTTATGGCACAACTGAAGTTGAAGAATTAACTGAAGAAGAAAAAGCAGATCTTGAAAAATCATTCGAATTAGATATGGTTTCAAATGGTTTATTAGTTGATAAAGCTAACAAAGATAGTGCATTATATTATGAAAACTACTATCGTTTAGACTATAAACGTTACTTAAAAGCTCTTGAAGTTATTACAGCTGAAATCGTTGAAGCTGATAAAGAGCTTGAAGAAGATGAAGAACCTCATTTCACTGATAGTGATTATGTTTCATTCTTCAATTCAAACTTCCACAAATCATACAATTTAATTATTGTTACTTTTGAAAGTGAAAAAGAAGCTAAAGACGCTATGAAAAATGCTGGTATCAATGTTGATTCAGTATTAGGCGGATGGAAAAATGCAAATGGTACTGCATTAACTGATGCTGAAGTAGTTAATGCATTCAAAGAAATGTACAAAGTTGCTTATAATAAAGAATGTCCAGGCGTTGAAGAATATACATATGCTGATTTATTAAAAATCAAAAATGCTTCTGCAACAGATGGCACAATCGCAAACAAAGCAGCTAACTTAAAAGATGGCGAATATACACAAGCACCAATTGCTTACTCAGGACGTTTCTTCTTAATGTATGCTGAAACAGTTGGTACTGAATATGTTTACTCAGCTGATGAAACATTCAAATTTGCTGATAACGAAGAAAATATCGTTGAAAAAGATGCTGACAACAAAGTAGTAGAATTAAGCGAAGCAGTTAAAGAACAATTATTCCAATATTTAATTGAACAAGAATTATTCTCTACTTCAAGTGCTTATGAAAATAATATTAATCGTGTTATGTATGAACTACGTCAAGCAGCTGGTTTAGAAATCTTCTCTGAAGGTTTAGAAATCAACTACAAATCAAATTACGAAACAGTATTTAGCACATTAGATATTACTGAATACGATGAATTCTACCAAACTCCAAATACATCTGCAACTGAAATTGCTAAATGGAATGGTGGTTCATTAACAGTTGAAGAAATGTATGATGCATTAGTTAGCCGTTATGGTGCAGTTATTACATTATTATTTGTTCAACAATATGCTATCTTAAATAGCAAACACAATACAGTTATTAACTATGCAACTGGTGAAATCTTAGATAATGAAAAATATCAAGAATATGTTGAATCAGATATTGAAGCTTATAAAGAATCATTTGAAGATGGTGACTTTGAATCTTATGGTTATCCTTCATCATATGGTTGGACAAACTTCTTAAGAGATTATTTAGGTCTTACTGAAGAAGCTGCTATTATCGTTGATTTTAATAGCACATTATATGATGATGTATTATCATTATTCACAAAAGCTATTTATATGGCTGAAGTTGAAGATGTTGAAGTTGTTGTATTAACAGATTCTGAAGGTGTTAAAACTTGGGGTCTTAAATCTGCTAAATGGAATGAAACTCATGACACAGGTGTTAAAGTAGTTAACGAAAATGCTGCTCCTACAATCTCACTTGCATGGGATGAAGCAGATACTGAAGGTCTTCCAAAAGTTGATGAAAACAATAAAGCTATTATCTACAATAAAAATGATTATTATGGACATTTCATGCTTACTACTGCTGAAGGCAAATATTTAACAAATGTTACTGCTGACCAAGCTGTATTAGAAGCATATGATGAAATCTATGAAGAAACATTCTCTGCTACTGCAACTGGTATCTACGCATTCTATGATGTTGACTTAGATGGTGTTGCTGATGAAGTTACTGAAGAAAATGCTACTCTTGCAAAAGAATTAGTAGATTTAATTTGGGATGCTGCAAGACAAGAAAGTGCTGAAAAAACAATTGCTTATAACTTAACAAAAGTTGTTCGTGAATTTGAACTTGCTACTGCAAATTCAGTATGGTACAAATTCAAACAAGCTGGTTTAAGATTATCTGTAATTAGTGGTTCTACTTATTCTAACAGCTCTTCTGCTGATGAAGCTATATTAAACGTAATTAAAGGTATGTGGACAGACATCGTAAATTATACTGATGAAAATGGTACATCTCAATCAATTACTGGTCAAAACTTAGATCCAATCTATCGTTATGTTAAGAATTCTAAAGTTTATTCAGTTTCAGCTTATAGATTTGCTGACAAATACAATCCTGTATATGCAGATAACGGTTACTACCAATTTGCTGTAACAAAAGCTACTTCAAGAACAGCTTATGAATATAAGACTTCTACAAAAACTCAAAAACCATCACTTTATATCTATGAACAATATCAATTAGATAGTGATGATCGTGAAATTACAATTAACTGTAGTTCACAAATTACAACTTACTATTCTCCAGCTATTAACAAAGTTGGTGGTTCTACAGTTGTAAACAAAGCAATTCTTACTGAAGCTAAAGCATTATTAAGTGAAGTTACATTTACAAATAATCATGATGATTATATTGCAAAATTAACTTACTTAGTTGATTCTGCATTAGAAGAATTAGAATAAAAAAAATTAATCTCCTAAGAAATTCTTAGGAGATTTTTTTTAATCTTTTTTTAGAGTTAAAAACAAAGATTCTTCTTCTATTTTTTCATAAGTTATATTTTCTCCAATTGTAAAAATATACTTTTGTAAATCAGTTGGTAGAATTATAACATTTTGATTTGCTGTTTTTAAATTACTATATGTATCATATGTGTCAAGCCATCGCGCAGTATTTGTAATAACAACATACTCAGCTTTTAAAAGTTTACATAACTCTAAAGTATTTGTACCACCGCCACCGTGATGACACGATTTATACAAGTCAATAGAATCAATATTATATTTTTTATAAATACGTTCTATCATTTTATATGATAAAGCTTTTACTTCAATAATATCAGTACTAGAACATGTAACATCTGCTCCAAGGAAAATATTGAAGTTGTTTTCTTTAATAAATACACCTACACAATTAAAATTTTCATTAAATCTTTTAGTTTGATAAAACTCACTTTCTTTATTATTATATATATCATTTAATCTATTTTTAATATCATAAACATCAATAAAACTATTCTCAAAATTAATCGTCATTTCTTCAAGACCTAGTTCATCAATATAAATAATTTCAGTTTGATTTTTTTCACAAGCTTCAATAATATCATAATAATTTCTAAATTCATTCTCAATATATTCATCGTTAGACCCATAACCACTTGATGTTGTCCCATCTAAACCATAATATCTTTTCAAGTAAAGTTTTGTTACTTTATAATTATTAATAATATTTGCTACATTGCCATAATGATCATTATGAAAATGAGTTAATAAAATAAATTCAATTTTATGGATATTATATTTTTCTAAATGATCTTTTACCATTGGAAAATAAAATTTACTACCTGTATCTACAAAAGCATACTTATTATTTTTTTCTAGTATTATAGCATCACTCCAAATAGTATTTAAAAAATGTATTTTCAAATTTGACATTTTATCACCTCTTATATTTATTTTATCATATAACATATAAAAAAACTATCTATATAATAAGGAAAAGAAAATGTCTTGTATAAACAAGACATTTTTAATCTATTTCTGGTACATACAAGGATTTTCTACCTAGACTTCCAATCGGAGAAGTACTTTGACCTTTTTTAGTTTTTACAACTTCTGGAGAAATAGCAGCCATTTTAGAGTCCATTAAATCAATCAAATGAAGAGCATAAGCTTCCATGATTCCAGGTTCTTTCGGACTACCATATTCTAATTCCCCATGGTGAGATGCAATCATATGTTCTAACATCTTTACTTCTTCTGAATCTTCAACTTTTTCTTCACTTGCTGCAACTGCAACCATTTGTAGGCCAATTACTATATGCCCTAATAAATTTCCTTCTTGAGTATAAACTGGAGACTTGCTGCCACTTAGTTCTTTAGTTTTTCCAATATCATGTAAAATTACACCAGTATATAATAAATTAGCATTCATCCCTGGATATAATTCTAATAATTTTTCAGCTAGTTGTAACATAGTATAAGTGTGATAAGCAAGACCATTTAAGAAATTATGATGCATTGACATTGCTGCTGGATATTCAAAATATTCAGGAGCAACTTTTGCAATAAGATTTACTGCAAGTTTATATAAAGTAGGATTATTAATTTTCTTTAAATATGATTTAATTCCTTTATTTAATTCATCTTTTGATAAAGGAGCAGATTTAAAGAATTTTGCACTATCAATTTCTCCTTCTGATACTTCTTCAATATTTTTAATTACATATTGAGCTTTACCAGCATATTCATTTACATGAGCAGAAAATAAGTAAACATTACCTGCTGAAATATTTTTTGACTCGATTAAATTACAATCCCATATTCTTGCGTCGATAGAAGAATCTCCATCTGATAATGTAGCACCATAATATCCACTTTTATTTGGTGTAAATCTTTTTTGCATGCTTTCTATTAAAGCATAGAAAGTAACATCATCACCAATTTTAATATCTACAAATTTAACCATTAGATAAGACCTCTTTCTTCTAACACTTTATATTGTGATGTTTCTAATAAGAATTTCTTTGCATGAGATTTAGCATTCAACTCTATTTCATCTCTTTCAAGCGGAGATAAATCATATAATGATTTTTCATCATTTAAATAAACCTTAACAAGGAATTCATATTCTTTATTAAATTTTTTTAATAACTCTTGAATATATTCATCATTTATAACCGGTAAAATTCCAGGTCCTTTATAATCAAAAATTGAAGATAAATCAGCAATAATTAGTAATGCTTCATTTTTCAAAATTGAATGATGATT
>JAZOLP010000155.1:0-7764 GCA_045653225.1 Bacilli bacterium | reverse complement strand
CTCATTCCAACACCATGACCATATCCAATAACAAAAAATTTAATATTACTACATTAATTAAAGATATAATTAATAGACAAGAACTTCTTTATAATATTGTAATTAAATTTGATTATGATAAAGAATACAATGTTTTTTCTGATGAAAAAAGAATTAGTCAAGTAATATATAATTTTATCACTAACGCTATTAATTATAGCAATGAAAGTAAAGTTATTGAAATTTCACAAGTATTAAAAAATAATACTTTAGCTATTAGTGTTAGAGATTTTGGAGTAGGTATTTCAGAAGAAGAAATAGATTTGATATGGAATAGATATTACCGAGTTAATAAAACTCATCAAAGAAATTCACATGGAACTGGTTTAGGCCTTTCAATTGTTAAAGAAATTTTAGAACACTATAATTATTCTTATTATGTAGAGTCTAAAGAAGGAGAAGGAAGTTTATTTACTTTTGAAATTCCAATTTGTGATTAGTTTATATAAAATTAACATTTTCTAGTTATAATATAATTAATGAAAGGATGGATTATGAAAAATGAAAAAGACTAAAATATATTTATTAATTATGACTATTATTGTTCTTTTTGTTACTTCTAGTTGTCTTTATAATCCTAATAATGGATCAAATATTAGTGTAGATAATAAAGTTACAAATGAAATAACTCAATCTTATGTAGATTACAATAGTAATGTCACTATTGAAGATTTAGAAGATGCTGTTACTGTTACAACTAAAATGGTTGAAAATAGTGTTATTGGTGTAACGTTAAAAGAAGTTAGCACAGCGTTAATTAGTGGTAAAAAATATACATTTGAAGATACAGAAAGTGTTGGTAGTGGTGTTGTCTATAAAAGAATTGAAAACAAAACAAATAATGTAATTACATCATATACTTATTATGTTATTACTAATGCTCATGTAGTTACAAGTGAAGATAACAAAGAACATGTTGTTTACGCATTTTTAGGTAATTTTAATACTGAAATTAAAGCTGAAATTGTTGGTAAGGATGATAAAATTGATTTAGCAGTTATTAAATTTGATTCTTATTATTTAATTGATACAGTTGAATTTCAAGATGTTAATAAATTAGAGAAGGGTCAATTTGTTATTGCTGTTGGAAATCCTGATGGTTATGACTATTATGGATCAGTAACATTTGGTGTTATTAGTAATTTAAATCGTTACATTTCGTTTGATACTGATAATGATGGAACATCTGATTATATGGGCGAGTATATTCAAACTGATGCTGCTATAAACCCTGGTAATTCAGGTGGTGGTTTATTCACATTAGATGGTAAGTTAATTGGTATTAATTCAATTAAACTTGCTAGTGATAAAATCGATAATATGGGTTTCGCAATTCCTATTAATATTGTAAAAATTGCTGTTGAAGAATATTTAGAAAAAGGTTTAGAAATTGTTAGACCTCGTTTAGGTGTTATGGTTGTTGCTGTTAGAGATATGAATTCAGAATTTATGCAACAAGAAGGTATAACTAGTTTCCCTGATATTTATAATGGTGAAAAACCTTATGGTATTTATATTTCTTCATTTTCATCAAATGGTACACTTGTTAACCAAAGTTTATCAAAAGGTGATATTATTTTAGAATTTGATGGTCATAAATTATATACTAGTAGCGATTTAAGCGGTTTATTAAACTCTTTAGATCAATATAGAGTAGGTTCAAAAGTAGAAATTAAATATTATAGTTCTAAAACAAAAGAAGTTAAAACTGTAGAAGTTACATTAACTACTGGAGACTAAAAATAGAGGTAAATATGGGCAGAGTAATATTTCATATAGACATGAATAGTTTTTTTGCAAGCTGCGAAATTGCAGAAAATCCCAATTTAAAAGGCAAAAAAGTTGCTGTTGCGCACATGTCCCTTGATAAAAAAGGGATGGTTCTTGCAGCAACATATGAAGCAAAAGCTTATGGGATTAAGACTACTATGTTAGTTTATGAAGCATTAAGACTCTGCCCTGATATTATTTTTGTAGAACCAAAACATGATTTATATCAAGAATATTCTAGAAAATTTTTTAGTTATTTTCATAAAATAACACCTCTTGTAGAACCTGCAAGTATTGATGAGGGGTATTTAGATGTTACTGATATTTGTAAACCTAATGGATACATAGCTCTTGCAGAAAAAATTCAAAAAGATTTATTAGATTTATATAATTTGCCATGTAGTATAGGTATTGCTCCTAATAAATTTTTAGCTAAAATGGCATCAGATATTAAAAAACCTTTAGGAATTACTGTTCTTAGAAAAAGAGACATTGAAAAATTAATGTGGCCACTTCCAATTGAAGATTTTTTTGGAGCTGGTAAAAAGACATGTAAAATATTAAGAGAAATAAATATTAAAACAATAGGTGATTTAGCAAACTTTAAAGACGTTAAAATGTTGGAAAATTTAGTTGGTGAAAATAATGCGAAATATTTATTATCCCATGCAAATGGTGAAGGAAGTTCTTTAGTTGATCCAAATCGTCATGATAACGTTTCTTCAATAAGTAACTCTCATACATTAGACAATGATGAATATAATCCTGATAATGTATTATTGTTAATAAAAGTTTTATCCAATACTGTTTCTAAAAGGATGGAAGAAGAATCATTAAGAGGACAAACATTTACTTTACAACTAAAATATAATAATTTCAAAATGGTTTCTAAATCAATTACAATTTCTAAACCAACTAATAATAGTTATCAAATGATTAGAATTTACTCTGAAATTTTCGAAGAACTATATGATGCAGATTATGCTGTTAGGTTAGTTGGAGTTTCTTCTAGCAAACTTTCTAAAGGCAAAGAAATGGTAGTCCAAATGAGCATTTTTGATGAATTAGATAAAGAAGCTATGGATTTTGAGATTTCAAAGATAATTAAAAATATAAATGAAGAAGTTGGAACAAATTGTATTCAAATTGGATTTTATAAAAATCCAAAAGAATAGTAATGTTCTTGATTTTAATTTAAAAATAAAGTATAATATAGATAATAAAATTTATGAATAAACTTTTTTTCAGTGAAGAATCTGACAAATTTGGAGAAAAAACGAAGTGATTTGCGCGTTAAGTAAATTAAATGAGAGTGGATTATTCCAAACTAAGGTGGTATCGCGTAAGATTTCTTACGTCCTTAGATTGTTTTATGCACTCTTTTTTTATTAGTTTGGAGGTAATTATGAAAGTAAGTAAAATTAAAGGTACTTTAGATTATTTTGGAAAAGAAGTAAAAAAATATCGTTATATTGAAAATGTTGCAAGAGAAATTTGTAAACAATTTGGTTATTCTGAAATTGTCACTCCAGTTTTTGAAGCAACAGAAGTATTTGCACGAGGAGTTGGTGAAGGAACTGACATCGTTAATAAAGAAATGTATACTTTCTTAGACCGAAGTGAAAAGTCAATTACTCTTCGTCCAGAAGGTACTGCTGGTGTTTCACGTGCGTATGTTGAGAATAAAATGTATGTTGAACCTGGACTTAAAAAGTTATTTTATTTCGAACAAATGTTTAGATGTGAAAGACCTCAAGCTGGACGTTATCGTGCGTTTACTCAATTTGGTATTGAAGCATTAGGCACTGGTTCTGCTTACTTAGATGCTGATGTAATTTATTTTGGTTATCTATTCTTACAAAAACTTGGTATTAAAAATGTAAAAGTTGCTATTAATACAATTGGAAGTAAAGAAGGCCGTGCAAAATATGAAGAAGCATTAAAAGAATATTTCGGTGCAAACATTGATGCGATGTGTAATGATTGTAAAACGAGACTTGAAAAAAATCCATTACGTATTTTAGATTGTAAGGTTGATGCTAAAACTGATGTAATGAAGAATGCACCTAAAATTATTGACTATTTAAGTGATGAAGATAAAGCTTATTTTGAAAAAGTTTTAACATGTTTAGATAAATTAGGCGTAAATTATGTGATTGAACAAAATCTTGTTAGAGGTCTAGACTATTATAATCATACTGTTTTTGAATTCATTTATGATGATGAAAAATCTAATATTAATGGTTTAACTCTTCTTGGAGGTGGACGTTATAATGGCTTATCACGTCAATTTGATGGCCCTGAAACTGAAGCAATTGGATTTGGTACTGGGGTAGAACGTTTAATGTTAGTGTTAGATGAACTTGATTTATTTAAAGATGATGATCATTTAGTAGATGTTGTTGTCATTAACATTGGTGAAGAAACTAAACTAGAAGCTTTAAGTCTTGCTGCTTATTTAAGAAGTAATAATGTTTCTTGTGAAATTGATTATGTAAGTAGTAATTTAAAACCACAATTTAAGTTATCAGAACGTGTTTGTAGTCCATATATTATTATAATTGGTTCTGATGAAGTAGAAAATGGTTTATTTAAATTAAAAAATACTATTCTTAAAACAGAAGAAATGAAAAATATTGAAGAATTAAATCAAATATTTAATATAGAAGGAGAAAAATATGCGTACAAAAAATAATGGTGAATTAAGAATTAATAACGTTGGAGAATTAGTTACACTTGTTGGTTGGTGTGCTAAAAAACGTGACTTAGGTGGTCTTGTTTTTATTGATTTAAGAGATAGATGGGGTATAACACAAGTAGTTGTCGAACCAACTAATCCTTATTATAATGTTGCTGTAGATGTAAAAAATGAATATGTTTTAAAAGCATATGGTAAAGTAGTTGAACGTGAAAGCAAAAATAAAAATATTCCAACTGGTGATGTTGAAGTAATTGTTGAGTCATTAGAAATTTTATCTAAAGCAGATGCTACTCCAATGATTATTGCAGATAATACTGATGCACTTGAAGATACTCGTATGAAATATCGATATCTTGATTTGAGAAGACCTCAAATGCAATATAATATGAATCTTCGTCATAAAGCTGCAATGTCTATTCGTAACTATTTTGATGCACTTGATTTTATTGAAGTTGAAACTCCAGTATTTGGTAAATCTACACCAGAAGGTGCTCGTGACTTCTTAGTACCTTCACGTGTACATAAGGGTGAATTTTATGCCCTTCCTCAAAGTCCTCAACTTTATAAACAATTATTAATGGTTGCTGGATTTGAAAGATACTTCCAAATCGTTAAATGTTTTAGAGATGAAGATTTAAGAGCTGATAGACAACTTGAGTTTACTCAAGTTGACCTTGAAATGAGTTTTGTTGATGAACCAGATATTCAAGCATTAGTAGAAGGTTTATTAAAGAAAGTTTGGAAAGATTGTTTAGATATTGAAATTAAGACTCCATTTACACATATGACTTGGACAAATGCAATGAACTATTATGGTTCTGATAAACCAGATACAAGATTTGAAATGTTACTTTCTGATATTTCTAATTGGGCTTTATCAACTGAATGTGGTTTCTTTAAATCTGCTGTTGAAAATGGTGGTGCTGTTAAATGTATCGTTGCAAAAGATGCTGCAAGTAAATATTCAAGAAAAGAAATTGATCGTCTAACTTTACTTGCTAAAAAATATCATGCTGGTGGTCTTGCATGGTTAAAATATGAAAACGGTGCTTTAAATGGTAGCGTAGCTAAATTTGTTTCTGAAGAAAATAAAGAAGAATTAGTAAAATTATTAAATCTTGAAAGTAATGATTTAGTATTAATTGTTGCTGATAAACTTGCTAATTGTAATCAATCATTAGGCGCATTACGTTTACAAGTTGGTCGTGAATTAGATTTAATTGATAATGACAAATTTAATTTCTTATGGGTAGTTGATTGGCCATTATTTGAATACAATGAAGAAGAAGGGCGTTATGAAGCTGCTCATCATCCATTTACATCTCCAAAAGCTGGTGATGAAGATAAATTACTTACTGATCCTGCTAATTGTTATGCTAAGGCTTATGATATCGTTCTTAATGGTTATGAACTTGGTGGTGGGAGTATTCGTATCCATAATCAAGAAATTCAAAGTAAAATGTTTAAAGCTATTGGTTTAACAGATGAAGATGCAAGTGTAAAATTTGGTTACTTTGTAAATGCACTTAAATATGGTACTCCTCCTCATGGTGGTTTAGCACTTGGATTTGACAGACTTGTTATGCTTTTAACTAAGAACAATAATTTACGTGAAGTTATTGCTTTCCCTAAAGCAGCAAGTGCAAAATGTCCTATGAGTGGTGCTCCAACTGAAGTAACTGATTCACAACTTAAAGAACTTGGTATAAAAGTTTCTGAATAATTTAAAAAGAGGTAATTAATAATGAAAAGTAATAATTATATTTCTTGGGATGAATATTTTATGGGTGTTGCTATGCTATCTGCTTTAAGAAGTAAAGATCCTTCTACTAAAGTTGGTGCATGTATTGTTAATGCAAATAAACGTATTGTTGGTATTGGTTATAATGGTTTTCCATGTGGTTGTAGTGATGATGAATTTCCATGGGAAAGAAGTGGAGATTTCTTAGATACTAAGTATCCATATGTTGTTCATGCTGAACCAAACGCAATTTTAAATTCTACTAGTGATTTAACTAATGCGACTTTATATGTTACTTTATTCCCATGTAATGAATGTGCTAAGTTAATTATTCAAAGTGGTATTAAAGAAATTGTTTATGTTTCTGATAAATATCAAGATACTGATGCGTCTAAAGCATCAAGAAGAATGTTAAATGCTGCAGGAGTTAAGTGCCGTCAATTAGATGCACCTAAACTAGTTTTAGAATAAAAATGTTAAAACTACTTAAGAAATTTAAAGTTCTATTAATAATTTCTGTAAGTTTGTCAATTATATTTGTAGTATTATCTTTTATTCCAACCAATTATGATTTAACTGTTCCAGCAACACTTGCTGATATTGATGATACCTATGATTTTGAAGGTATAGATACAAATGATGTTAATGTTTCAAGTGTTGCTGTATATTCATATTACAATATTTCAGTATTAAACTATCTTCAATCGTTACTTAATCCATATAAAGTATTAGAAGAGCATAATCAATATGTAAATACATCATTAGAATACGCTTATACATCAGGAACTATTCAAAAGAAAGTATCATTAACTAATTCATTGATAGCTGGTTATAAAGCAGCTAATGTGTCATTAAATGCTAAATTTAAAGGATATATTGTTCATAGTGTATTTGGAACAAATAAAAGTCAAATTAATCTTGGTGATGTTATTATAGAATGTGAGGGTTTTACTCTTACAGAAGATGTAAATATAGTTTCTGTTTTGGCTACAAAATTTGGTATTTATGAAAAAGATGGTATCAATTATGTTAATATTAAAATTGGCGATACATACTCATTTAAAGTAAAAAGAGGACAAACTGAACTTGATATAGAAGTTACTGCATTCGGTTATGAATCTAATGGAGAAGTAAGTCCATCTTTAGGCTTTAATTTTTATCAATATTATGATGTGTTTAAATCTGGAAGTGATGTGCCATTTAGTATAAGTGATCCTGATTCTTTTGGACCATCGGCAGGTTTAATGCAGGCGCTATTTATTTATGATTCATTAACAGGAGAAAAACTTACTAAAGATTTACATGTTGTTGGTACAGGAACTGTTGATGTAAATGGATATGCTGGTGCTATAGGTGGAGTTAAAGCTAAAATTATGGTTGCAGTGTTAGATAATGCTGATGTATTTTTTGTTCCTGCTAGCAACTATGATGAAGCATTAGAGCAATATAATAAATATAATACTGACATGAAATTAGTATGTGTTAATACACTTCAAGACTGTATTGATTATTT
>JAZOLP010000154.1:0-5342 GCA_045653225.1 Bacilli bacterium | reverse complement strand
ATTCTTCCATTTGTTTAGTTGTTATTAAGTATTTTAATTCATGTCTTTTAAAATTCTTTTTATTCATTCTACTACCTCAACTACTTATATTATATCATAAATATTTTAAAATTATATTGAATTAAGGAAAAAAAGACTGTTTAAAAACAGTCTTTAATATTTTCTATTTATTTTTATACCAGTCTGGTAAATATTGATCATAACCTCTAAATTTGAAAATCTTAGTTTCATGTAAACGTAAGTTTTCTTCACCTGTAACTTTATTTTCAAAGTCATTAATTTCAGGATTCCATACAGCAACACCACCTGTTAATGTTAAGTCATAATAACCTTTCATTGTAGGTGAACCTGTAAATACAAAACTATCTTCACCATATGTTGTGAATTTCATTGTTCCGTTAACAGCATTCCAGTAAACATTTAAGTTTTCAGAAATTCTTGGAGCTTTATAGATTCTTTCAATAGCATTTTGATATGGATGACCAGCAGAACCATCTAGGTTATAAGTATTATTTTGAGAAGGACCAGAAGGAGTAGCTTGATATTGGTTAGCACGAGCAGCTGAAATTGCTACACCATATGGATTTAAAGTATCTAATAATTCTTGTGAACTTGAACCATTTGAACCATGGTGAGATGCTTTATATAATGTTACTTCTGGTAAATCTTCATTTTTAAGAAGAGTTGCTTCAGAAGCAGTTGTTAAGTCACCTGCTGTAAAGAATTTGAAATCTTTATAATAGAAGATAACAGCTAATGATTCGCCATTAGAAGCTGAAGAATCTTTTTCAGTAATGTAATGACCTGTATTTAATACTTCAAAGTAGAATTCTTCTGTTAAATAATAAACATCTGTTGCACCATTTTTGTTATTTACACAATCATAAGCTGAATGATATTGTGTACCAAGTGGAATATATTTGTTTCTAGTTTTTAATACATTACCTGAACCTGCTCCACCATAGTCAACCATTAATGAAATATTATCAATATTTTCTAATGCTTTAATTAAACCATCGATATGGTCACCATCACTATGAGATACCATTAATACATCTAGTATACCATCTGTACAATGTTCTGTAATAACTTGATTTACAAATTGACCATCATATTCATATCCAGCATCAATTAAAATTTCAACGTTACCTTTTTTAATAAATAATGAATCTGAATAAATATGTTGCATTTCTATAAAATAGATTTCTAGTGGTTCATCGCTACCTTCATTACCAATAAAGATTGGATCTTCTGGAGTGAAACCAGAACCAACACCTAATTGTTCAACAGCTTGAGATGAATCAACAAAAATACTATCAGAAATGTAAGATTGGCCAGGAACTTTAGCTGTAATAATTACTGTTCCTTTTTTATGAACTGTAACATTACCTTTTCTATCAACAGATACAACATCTGGATTTGAACTTTCCCAAGTAATACCTTCAAATAATCCAATATTTGTTTCAGTTGTTAAACTAAATTCATCACCAACGCGTACATCTAATTCATTAACATAAACATTATCTTTAACAATTTCTAAAGAAATAAGGTTTTTATTTGAATAATTTGTACAGCTAGTTACAAAAAATAATAATAATAAAGTAATAAGACAAATAAACTTTTTCATATTATATCTCTCCTATTTCATTAATTTAATATCGTCGAAGTTAACACGTTTTCCTGTTCCTTCAACAATTACGATTGCTACACGTTTAGCACCTTCTGGTAATTTGATACGGAATGTTTCTAGTAAAGTGTTATTTAATGTAATAATATTATCTGAAACTTCCCAAGTTGTACCATCATCGAATGTATATTCAACTCTAACTTTAATACCTAAAGCATCATTACCATATACGCATGCTGCAAATTCAACGACATTGTATTCTCCGCTTTCAAGAATTTCAATTCTACCAGTTTCACTTGCAGTATTACTACCTTGAGCACGGATTGCTAATGTACCATTATATTTATCATTAGTAGCACATGCGATTAAAGCATTTCTTAAAATCCATTTATGTTTTGGAGTACCAAGTTCAACAATACCTTCAGCATAACCTGGTTTAGTTTCTGAGTTTCCCCAACTATTTGTAGGAAGCGCATCTTCTAAGTCTAATGTAACTAAAGTTTCATATTCTTTATCGTCTTTAGCTTCAATTAAAACAAAGTATTCTTTTTGAACTGATTTACCATTTAATGTAAATGTAGCAACTAAAGTAACAGTTTCATCAACAGATTTATGAGTTACATTACCAGTTGCACAATCGATTAAATCACTTGCAGTATCCCAAGAAATTACAACATCAAATCCTTCTAAAGATGTAGGTAAATCAATTGTATCATTAGAGAATCCAACAGTTTTAGTGATTTCAACTTTACTCATAGCAGCATGAAGTAATTCATCATCTGAAATTTCACCAAAATCAAGACAAGATTTATTTACAATTAAGATTTGTGGAGTTACATCACTTGTACTATAAGCAATAATAATACCAGTAAATTTAAATTCAGCACCTTCACCTACAATTTGTAATAAAGCATTAATATCAGCAATTTCTTCAGCACTTGAATAGTTTGTATCAACTCTAAATGTAGCTTCTACACCATTAACTAATGCTGTAAAATTATATGATTTTGTACTTGTTGTTACGCTATTTAAAGTAGCTGTTGCTGTAACGAATGAACATTGATATTCACCCATAACTTCTTGACTAGAAACATTTAATTCATTAACATCAGTAATTTCATATGAAAGAGGCGACTCTAATTCTTCGAAATATTCAACATCAACAAGTTCGCAAAGGCCACGATATGTCTTTTTGAAACCACCAAGTTCAACACTCATTCCAAGTTCAACTGGGAATAATGTATTATCTTGTGAATAAATATAGAAACCATCTTTACCATTTTGAATAAAGTATGAAACTTTATCTTTGCTAATAGGGTTAACATGAGTAACAACACCACTAACTTTCATTGCAGTTCCATCTTCTGCAGACATATAAGTTTCATGAGATGTATATTCCATTTCAGACCAATTATTAGAATAAATTGGATCATCAGCTTTTTCGAATGTTAAAGTGATTGTAGTAATTATATTTTCATATCCTTCAGGATAACATGAAATTACAACTTCACCTTCTTGTAATGGTTTAACTACACCACGAGTTACTGTAGCAATAGTTTCATCACTACTTAACCATACAACTTTTTGACTAGCATCTTCAGGGAATACATTAGCTGAAAGTCTGATAGTTTCACCAACTTTACAAGTTGTACCGTTCTTTGCAGTTACTTCAATTGCTTCAGGTGCTACTTCTAGTTTTTCACCATCAACAATAATTAAATATTTTTGTGATACAGAAGGTAAATCAATATATGTTGCAGTAATTTCAACATTACCACCACCTACTGCAGTAACAAGACCATTTTGATCAACTTTAGCTACATATGTATCGCTAGTAGACCATCTAAATTTTTGGTTAACATAAGTTGGATAAACTTGAGCATTTAATTGTAAAGTTTGTCCAATTTTTAATGTTTGAAGATTATCTTCAGCAGAAATTTCAATACCTAAAATATCTACAGTTTCTCCACCAGTAGTAGAACAACCTACAAGAGCAATAGCAGCAATTAATATCCAAATAAATAAAAATACTTTTTTCATTATACTACTCCTCAATTAAAATAAATATAATCGTTAATAAATCTATGTTCGACTATATTACTTATAATATACCATATTTTGAAAAAAAATTATATATATTAACTTTACTATTTTTAATGAATTAAAAAGACTAGCTCTAACTAGTTATAAATAAATATTATATAATCTTTTTTCTAATAGTCATTACAACAAAATACATCAATATTTGTTTCACCTGCTCCATAGTTATTAAATCTAAATGTTCAGTAAATGAGTTAAAAAGATGATATTCATGTATTAATTAACTAAAATACTATATAAAATTAAAAATTAGCCTTCTTTACTGAAGACTAATAGATTTAATTTAATGTATCATTACGACAAAAAGTGTCAAATGTATCTTTTTGACATAATAACATAATTTAGTTTAAATAGTAAAAAGTTACTTATCATACTCAATTCTAAAATAATCAAGATACGCTTTAAATTGATCTTGTGCTGCAAGACACGTATCAATCAAATATCCTTTTTCTTGTTCCCATTCTTTTAACCCTCTATAATAGAACATCTTTAGTTTTTCATCTATTATAAAAGGAACTATGTTATATTTAAGACATTCTTTAAACATTAAAAGTCTGCCTACCCTACCATTACCATCTTGAAAAGGATGAATGTATTCAAATCTATAATGAAACTCAATTATATCATTTAAAGTTTTATTTTTAATATTGTTATACCATTCAATTAAAGATTTAACCTCATCTTCAACTTTTTCAGGACTAGTAGTAATTCTTCCACCAACCTCATTAGGAAGTTTTTTATAGTCACCTACTACAAACCAATTTTTTCTACTATCAGTTGTTCCATTTTTTAATATGAAGTGAAGTTGTTTAATTAGATTTTCAGTTATATTAAGAGTAGCTTTATCTATTATTAAATCAATACATCTAAAGTGATTGGCAGTTTCTACAATATCATCCACATTAATAACTTCACCCGTTAAACCAATTGTGTTAGTTTCATATATGTATCTTGTTTGATCATGTGTTAGACGGCTTCCTTCTATATGATTAGAGTTATATGTAAGATCTATTTGAACTTTGTGATAAATTCCACCTTTTAGTTTAGATTCCTTTTCCAATCTTAGAATATCAAGTAACGTTTTCTTGCTATCGCTAACTCTTTCTTTTCTATCAGGTTTAACCGCATCATCTGGTATCATCCAAGTTTTACCAACAAGCATTGCACCAGGAATTCTACCTTCTGCACAATAATTTCTAACACTTCGTTCTGATAAATTCCATAATTTTGCAATTTCAGCCACACTTAAATAATTCATATTAACACCTCTAATTACTAATATTATACCACATTATCGGCAAATTATCAATTGTTTTGTTGTTTTATTTTACGTCTTATTTTGCCGATAAAGGAAATATTATAATTATTAATATTAACGAAAATTAAAGATAGAATGACATCTAGTTACATATATTTTTAAAAATAGTAAAATTTTCCCTTGTACTGCTCAATAAATAGGAATTTGATAGTATTACAACTGCTTTATCTCATTAGCAATCACAGCCGCAGTTTTTGCGTTGGTATCAATTTTAATAGTATTAAGTGCTTGGTACATCGGTATTCTTGCTATGCTTCTCTCAATTACATCTTCAGAACGAATACCTCTTTCTACATC
>JAZOLP010000153.1:0-4404 GCA_045653225.1 Bacilli bacterium | reverse complement strand
TAATGAAGAAAATATTATTATTAATAGTACTAATCATAAATATTTTAACTATTTGTGCTTGTGTGCCTAAAGATGCATATATTAGTGGAAAAGACTATATAGATGTTGAATGTTCATCTTTATATAAATTAGAAAATTATGATAAAGATGATATTACTTGGTCAACTAGTAATGAAAGCGTTCTAACTATAATTAATGGAATGGCGATTGCTCATGATGCTGGTGAAGTATATATTTATGCGGAAGTTAAAAACAAAGTATTTGAGAAAAAGGTAATAGTTACATATCCTAATGTTGAAATTACTATTAATGGTAGAAGTTCTTTATATATAGATGAAGAAGCGTTATTTACTTATGATTTATCAATTTCATTAGAAAAAGAAGTTACTTGGTCTTCAAGTGATGAAACTATTTTAACAATTGATAATAAAGGTAAAGTTATAGCTTTAAGTGAAGGTAGTGCATATATAACTGTTTCTATTTATGATTCATCTCAAACTTTCTTGGTTAATGTATCTAAATATGTATTTGATGGAGATTTAATTGGACCAAATGAAATAAAAGTTGGACAACAAGTTAAATATGACAAATATAGTTTAAAAGAAGAATATGATTTCACTCTTTTTGTTAGCGATGAAAGTATTGCGACGATCGATCAAGACGGAACATTAACTGCTTTAAAAAGAGGTACAGTAACTGTTTTTGCAGAACGTGAAAATGGTGAAATATATACTCTTAAAACAATAACAATTTTAGAAAAAGATTTTGATATTATTATTAAAGGTGAAAATAAATTAAATGTAGGTGATAAAATAACTTTATCTGTAACTACTAATCCTAGTGATATTGAAACTGATTTTATTTTCACTTCTAGTAATCCTAATGTTTTAGGTGTTTCTTCAAATGGAGTTGTTACAGCATTAAAAGAAGGTTCTGGATATATTACTGTAACTTCAACAATTGATAGTAAATACACAAATAAGATTTATATTGAAGTTGAAAAATTAATTACTGATAAAATTGAAATTATTGGTAATAATGTATTAAATTCTGGAGAATATGCTAATTTCGAATTAGATATTACAGGTGATATTTCATCACATGTTACTTGGGAAGTAGAAGATAAAAGTATTATTGCGGTATATAAAGGAATAGTATTAGGTTTAAAACCTGGTAACACTACTTTAAAAGTAACTTCTAATGAAAATAAAAACATTTATGATGAAATTGAAATTACAGTTAATAAATATATTGGAGAAACTGTTAGTCAAAACGATTTAGATTATGTAAATAATATTATAAGTAAAATGACATTATCTCAAAAAGTAGGTCAAATGTTTGTTGTTGGATTTTCTGGAACATCAATGCCATCATCTTTAAAATCTGCAATAACAGATTATAATTTTGGTAATGTAATTTATATGGGTGCAAACTGTACAAGTCCTTCTACACTTTCGCAAATGTCAAATGATATTCAAAATAAAATGGTAAGTTCTAACTTAGTACCTGCGTTTATTTCTACAGACCAAGAAGGAGGTCGTGTTGCAAGACTTACTAATGGTGGTACTCACTTTGTTTCTCAAATGACTTTAGCCGCTACAAATAATCCTTTAAATGCTTATTATGAAGGAGTAAGTATCGCAGAAGAATTATTAAGTTATGGTATTAATGTCGATTATGCTCCAGTTTTAGATGTAAATAATAATCCGGATAATCCAATTATTGGTATTAGAAGTTACGCAGATAATCCTGTACTAGCATCTTTATATGGAACAAATGTCTTAAAGGGTTTTGAAGAAGTTGGTTTAATTGGTTCTCCAAAACATTTTCCTGGTCATGGAAATACAGCTGTTGATTCACATTATGGTCTTCCTAAAATTACATCAAGTTTAGATGAATTATACCAAATTGAATTAGCACCATTTATTAGTGCAATAAATAGTGGTGTTGATATGATAATGACTACACATATTATTTTCTCTGCAATAGATGAAAAATATCCAGCGACTTTATCAGAAAAAGTGTTACAAGGCTTATTAAGAGATACTTTAGGTTACGATGGTGTTATTATAACTGATGGTATGGGAATGGATGCAATCGATGAAAATTATGGTTCAGCAGATGTTACAAGTGTGCTTGCTGTAAAAGCAGGAGTTGATATTTTATTATATACTGGATTATCTGATCCAAAAACAGCTCATACAGCAATTATTAAAGCTGTAAATAATAATGAAATTACTGAAGAAAGAATTAATGAATCAGTTAGAAGAATATTATTAGCTAAATTAAAATATGGTATTTTAGATAATTATATTACAGAAAATATTGATAGAACAAGCATGTTAAAAGAACATGAAGAATTAAATTTATCTTTTGCTCAACAAGCAGTAACTCAAATTTATGGTGAATTTAATGGTCTTGATAAAACTAAAAAGACTCTAATTATTTCACCTACTACATCATATAGTTTGGGAGATAACTTAGAAAGTAATTCTTTAGCAAATTATACTGCGAATTACTTAAAAGCAAATGGGCATACTAATGTTTCATATAAAACAGTATCATCTAATATTAATTCTAGTGATTCTTCATCAATACTAAGTCAAGTATCTAATTATGATCAAATTGTTGTAGCATTTAGTAATGTAAAAACTTCTAACTATTCAAGAACCGCAACATTTGTAAAAGAATTATGTAATAAACATTCTAATGTAATAGTTATTGCGTTAGATACACCATATGATATTATGGCATATGGTAATAATGTTAAAAATTATATTTGTATCTACGGATATCAAAAAGTAACAACTATAGCTCTTGCTAAATATTTAAATGGTGAATTTACAGCAACAGGTGTATCACCTGTAGAATTTATAAAAGGTGACTTATGATTATAATTATTTCAGGATCTACACATACAGGTAAAACTAATCTTGCCCAAAAACTATTAGAAAAATATAATTATCCGTATTTATCTATTGATCACTTAAAAATGGGATTAATAAGAAGTGGCCATACTTTACTTACACCATATAGTACTGATATAGAACTTACAAATTATCTTTGGCCAATTGTTAAAGAAATGATTAAAACTGCAATTGAAAATAAACAAAATTTAATTGTAGAAGGTTGTTATGTTCCATTTAATTTTAAAGATGGTTTTGAAGAAATTTATTTAAAAGAAATTAAAGAATATTTTTTAGTAATGTCGAATAAGTATATCAATGATAATTATAATAATATTATCAAATTTGCAAATGTTATTGAAAATAGAATTTGTGATGATTTAGATAAAGATGAGTTAATAAATTCTAATCAATATATTTTATATGGATGTCTTGAATATAATTTAAATTATATTTTAATAGACGAATTATATAAAATAGAGATAAAATTATAGGAATAGTTATGATTAAAAAAATAAATAATCAAAATTTAGATGATGTTATTAATTTGATGTTACAACTTTGGCCAACGAGTTTATTAAAAGAAGAAGTTAAAGATTTTATTGATAACGAAAAACAAACTATATTTGTAAAACTAATAAACGATTTATTTGTAGGATTTGCAGAAGTGAGTATACGAAGTGATTATGTAGAAGGAACTAGCTCCTCTTTTGTTGGATATTTAGAAGGTATTTATGTACTTGATGAGTATAGAAAATTAGGTGTTGCAAAAGAATTACTTAAATCGTGTGAAGAATGGGCAAAAGAAAAAGGGTGTACAGAGTTTGCCAGTGACTGTGAATTTACTAATAATCTTAGTCAAGAAGTACATGAAAAATTAGGATTTACTAAAACAAATATTATAGTTTGTTATAAAAAAGATTTAAAATAGAGGTGTTTTATGAGTAAAAAAGTTGCAATAATTCTTGGAAATAGAGTCAATGATGATGGTACAATCACTGAAATCCAAAAACAAAGATTAGAAATGGCTATTGAAATAGAAAAAGAATTTAATCCTGATTACTTTATTTTATCAGGTGGTTCTCCTAATAAACTTGCTGGAATTTCAGAAGCACAAGGTATGTATGATTATTTAATTTCTAAAGGATTTAAACAAGATAAATTAATTTTAGAAGATAAGTCTAATTCAACAAAGGAAAATGCAGAATTTTCAATTCCTATTGCAGAAAATCTAGGAGCTGATATTGTTATTGTGTGTTCGTCACTTTATCATTTTGAAGGTTTACATTATCATGCTTTGGAACATTTTATTAAAGAAGTGAAAAAGACAAATATGACATTAATGATTTATACAAAATAAAAGAGTTCATTTTGAACTCTTTTTTTAATCACTATTAATTTTTATTTATAGATATGATGTTGTATTAATAGAAAAGTAAAAAAAATTAAAGATGATCCTAAGTTTGAAAATAATACTTAATAATTTATATGAATTAAT
>JAZOLP010000152.1:0-11809 GCA_045653225.1 Bacilli bacterium | reverse complement strand
TCTTTTATTCTTGTATTTACTTTTACAATTAGTTATAAATTAAAAGTAATAAAAAAACAAACAAAAAAGAATAAAAATGAGGTAAAAAAGAGTAAAAAACAACGGTTTAAACAAAAAGATTATTTTATAATAAAAATTATATATAATAATAAGGAATATACGTAAATACGTAAAAAAAACACCAAAATAACCTTGATAAAAACAAAAACGTCAATTTTTTGGTAGGAAAAAATCGATTAAAAAAGAAGTTAACAAAAACCGCATAAAAATGCATGAAAACACCCTAAAAAAAAGAGTGGTCAAATTAGTGGAAAAACACTCGAAAATTTGGTATAATATTAGTAGTAAAAAGGGGTGATTTTATGACTGAAATTAAAATAAAATCTGAGTCTATAACTTTGGGTCAATTAGTTAAGTTTTTAGGCTTAGTTTACTCGGGTGGAGAAGTAAAAATGTTTCTATCTGAAAATAAAATTTTTGTTAATGAAATTGAAGAAAACAGACGAGGTAAAAAGCTTTTTTTAGGCGATTTAATCCAAATTAACGGACAAAAATACCTTTTAACAAAAGAAAAATATGATTAAAAGTGTAAAGTTAGTTAAATTCAGATGTTTTGAAGAAATAAACTTAATATTTGATCCTAAAATTACTATAGTTTTAGGGTGTAATGCTTCGGGAAAAACATCAATTTTAGAAGGCGTATGCTGTTTAAGTTTAACTAAATCATTTAGAACTTCTAATTTTTGTGAATTGGTGTATAACCAAAACGGTTATTTTTATTTAGAAGGTGAAATCGAAAAACAATCAAAATTGGAAAAAATATCTTTTTTTGTAGATAAAAATATAAAAAAAGCAAAAATTAACAATTTTGTTTGTCCAAAATTAAGTGATTTTTTTGGCTTTTTTAATGTGGTTGTGTTTTCTGCGTTAGATTTTTTGATTTTAAAAGGTGCCGCTAACGAAAGAAGAAAAATGTTTGACCTTGTTTTAAGCCAAATTTCGAAAGAATATTTGATCGTTAGTAATTATTACAAAAAAGTTTTAAAAGAGAAAAATGCCCTTTTAAAACGCTTTAAAATAGAAAATAACGTCGAATTATTAACTTTGCTTGATACATTAAATGAGCAATTAATTTACTATGGTAATTCAATAATTCAAATTAGAGAATTTTATGTAAACGAAATTTCTAATTTTGCATGTGAAATTCACGAAAAAATTACGAATAACGGTGAAAAATTAAAACTTAAATACTTGCCCAATTTAATTGAGATCAATGATGAAAATCTTAATTTTGTAAAACATGAAGAAATTACAAAAGGTTTTGCTGTTGCTGGACCTCATAGAGATGATTTTGAATTTTTGATAAACGACAAAAACGTTTCAAGTTTTGGTTCGCAAGGTCAACAAAGAAATGCAATTTTGAGTGTAAAGCTTGGGATAGCTGAATTAATAAATAAAGTAAAAAAAGAAGCTCCAACGCTTCTTTTAGATGATGTGTTTAGCGAGTTAGATAAAGAAAGACAAAACGCATTAGTAAGTAGTTTAAACCCTGATTTTCAAACAATTATAACTACTGCGTCTATTTCTGATTTAACTCAAGATATTTTAGATAAAGCTTCAATAGTTGAAATTGAGAGAAGGAGTGAATAAAAATGGAAGAAAAACAATATAATGCCGGAGAGATACAGGTACTAGAAGGTCTTGAAGCTGTAAGAAAAAGACCTGGTATGTACATTGGTTCAACTGGTCCAAAAGGGTTACACCATCTTGTTTGGGAAATTGTAGATAACTCTGTTGACGAGGCGTTAGCAGGATTTTGTACACAAATTGATGTTGAATTACTTGTGGATAACTTTGGAGAAAATGTGGTTAAAATTGTGGATAACGGCCGTGGTATGCCAGTAGATATTCACCCTAAAACTAAGGTTTCAGCGACCGAAACTATTTTTACAGTTTTACATGCTGGTGGTAAATTTGATAATAGCAACTACAAAGTATCGGGTGGTTTACACGGTGTAGGTGCTTCGGTTGTTAACGCATTAAGCGAATGGCTTGAAGTTTATGTACATCGTAATGGACATATTTACAAAGAGAGATTTGAAAGAGGGAAACCAGTAACAAGTCTTGATATTATTGGTGATACAGATAAAACCGGAACAACAGTTGTTTTTAAACCGGATAAACAAGTTTTTAAAGAAACTACAATTTATGAGTTTGCTGTTTTAAGGGAAAGAATTCAAGAATTAGCTTTCTTAAATAAAGGTTTAAAATTAACCATAAAAGATTCTAGACACGAAGATGTTGAAAAACACGTTTATAAAGAATATCATTATGAAGGTGGAATCATTGAATATGTTCAATACTTAAATAGGAAGAAAAAACCAATACATAATGATGTTATTGTTGTGGAGCATACAGATTCTTTTTTTGATGGACAAGATAATCAAAATGTTGAAATTGAACTTGCGTTCCAATACACAGAAGATGACGTGTGTGATATTAGAGCGTTTACAAATAATATTTCAAACCATGAAGGTGGTACGCATGAAGAAGGTTTTAGAGTAAGTTTAACTAGAATTTTAAATAACTATGGTAAAAGTTCAAATATATTTAAAAAAGATGAAGTTTTAACTGGTGATGATGTAAGAGAGGGTCTTACTGCTATTGTTACTTGTAAGATTAGCGAACCTCAATTTGAAGGGCAAACTAAAACTAAACTAGGTAATACAGAAGTAAGACGTATTGTATCTCAAGCAATGAGTGAAAAATTAGATGCTTATTTAAAAGAAAATCCTACGTCAGCTAAAACTATAGTTGAAAAATCTATTTTAGCTTTAAGAGCAAGAATTGCTGCTAAAAAAGCCCGTGAAGCAACAAAGAGAAAAAGTCCACTTGATTCTTTAGGCTTTGCATCTAAGCTTGCAGACTGTCGTACAAAAGAACCTGCGCTTGCAGAAATGTACATAGTCGAAGGGGATTCTGCCGGTGGTTCAGCAAAGCAAGGTAGAGATTCTTATTTCCAAGCAATTTTACCTTTAAGAGGTAAAGTTCTAAATGTTGAAAAAGCCGCAATGAATAGAATTTTAAATAATAGAGAAATTTTATCAATGATTCAAGCAATAGGTACAGGTATTGGTAAAGAATTTAATATTAATAACGCGCGCTATCATAAAATAGTAATTATGACCGATGCCGATGTCGATGGTGCTCACATTAGAACACTTTTACTGACTTTCTTCTATCGTTATATGAGACCTGTTATTGAAAAAGGGTACGTTTATATTGCACAACCACCACTTTATAAAATTCAACAGGGAAAACATATTGAATATGCTTATAGTGATGAAGAATTAAATATTAAATTAAGTGAAATGGGTGGAAGACCTACTCTTCAACGTTATAAAGGGTTAGGTGAAATGAACGCAGAACAATTATGGGAAACTACTATGGATCCAGATAAAAGAACTTTATTACAAGTTTCATTAACAGATGTTGAACAAGCTGATGCTGTTTTTACAATGTTAATGGGTGAAGAAGTAGAACCAAGACGTAAGTTTATTGAAGAAAATGCTGTTTATGTACAAAATCTTGATGTATAAGGAGGTATTAATTTATGGATGATAATAAAGATTTAAAAAATGAAGATATTAAAGATGAAAATCAAAAAGAAGAATTAGATGAAATTAATGCTGCTTTAGATCAAGATGAAGAAGAAGATATAGAAAAGTCTAGAGAAGATGCAAAAAAAGATAAAGAAATGTTGGAAAATCATGTAGATCATGTTCTACCAATAAATTTATCTAATTGTATGCAAGATTCGTTCTTATCTTACGCAATGAGCGTTATTGTTGCTCGTGCATTACCTGATGTAAGAGATGGCTTAAAACCTGTTCAAAGAAGAATTTTATATTCAATGGCTGAACTTGGTGTTTATAGTGATAAACCATATAAGAAAAGCGCCCGTATTGTTGGGGATGTAATGGGGAAATACCATCCACATGGTGATAGCGCAATATATGAAGCAATGGTTCGTATGGCTCAAGACTTTAGTTTCCGTTATACTTTAGTAGAAGGACATGGTAACTTTGGGTCAATTGATGGCGATGGCGCCGCTTCAATGCGTTATACTGAAGCACGTTTAAGTAAAATTGCAAATGAAATGTTAAAGGATTTAGGTAAAAACACAGTTGATTTTATGGATAACTATGATGGTTCAGAACAAGAACCTGAAGTTTTACCAGCAAGATTTCCTAATATTTTAGTAAATGGTGCCTCGGGTATTGCGGTTGGTATGGCAACAAGCATTCCAACACATAATTTAACTGAAGTAATTAATGCAACACTAGCATTAATTAAAGATCCTACAATTACAATTGATCAATTAATGGATTATATTCCTGCTCCAGATTTTCCAACTGGTGGTACGGTTATGGGGTTATCGAATATAAAACAAGCTTATGAAACTGGTTTGGGAACAGTAACTTGTCGTGCTAAAGTTCAAATTGTTGAATTATCAAACGGTAAAAAAGAAATTTTAGTAAAAGAAATCCCTTATCAAGTTAATAAAACTAGACTTATTGAAAGAATTGCTGAACTTGCTAAAGATAAAATAATAGAAGGTATTACCGATTTACGTGATGAATCAAGTAGAAAAGGTATGAAAATAGTTATTGAAATTAGAAGAGATGCAAATGTTAATGTAATTTTAAATAATTTATATAGATTTACACAAATGCAAACAACATATAGTGTAAATATGATTGCTCTTGATCACGGTCAACCAAAATGTCTAAATTTAAAACAAATTCTAGAAGCTTATGTAAAACATCAAGTTGAAGTAACAACTAGAAGAACAGAATACGATTTAGAAAAAGCTAAAAACAGATTACATATTGTAGAAGGTTTATTAATTGCTCTTGCTGATATTGATGAAGTTGTTGCAACAATTAAGAAATCTAAATCTACAGAAGAAGCTGTAAATCAATTGGTTTCTAAATTTATTTTATCTGAAATTCAAGCAAAAGCTATTCTAGACATGAAACTACAACGTTTAACAGGTTTAGAAATTGAAAAACTTCAACAAGAAGCTAAAGAATTAAAAGAATTAGTTGATTACTTAGTTTCAGTACTAGAAAATCATGATAAATTAATGGGCATTATTGTTGATGAATTAACTGAAGTACAAAGAAAATTTGGTTCAGAAAGAAAAACTGAAATCGATATGACTGAAGATATGGATGTTGCAGATGAAGATTTAATCCCAGAAGAAGATGTAATTATCACTATTACTAATAGAGGTTATATAAAACGCCTTAGCGTTGATACTTATAAAGTACAAAAACGTGGCGGAAAAGGTATTACAGGAACAAAAATGCAAGAAGATGACTTTGTTGAGAAAATGATGTACACATCAAGTCACGATAATATCATGTTCTTTACAAATTTCGGTCAAGTTTATAACTTAAGAGCTTATCAAATTCCAGCTCAAGGACGTTTCTCAAAAGGTCTTCCTATTGTTAACTTATTAAAATTTGAAGATGGTGAACGTTTAGCAGCAGTTATTAATGTTAAAACATTAGAAGATCCTGGATATTTAATCTTTGGTACTAAAAATGGTAACGTTAAAAAGACTGAAATTGCTAAATACAAAAACATTAGATCAACAGGAATTAGAGCGTTAATATTAAATGATGGCGATGAGTTAATTGCTGTAGAAAAAAGTGATGGAAATCAATCTGTAATTTTAGGTGCATCAAATGGTAAAGCTGTTAGATTTGATGAAGTAGAAGTAAGACCAACAAACAGAAGTGCTGCTGGTGTTAAAGCAATCAAATTAGAAGATGGTGAAAGAGCCGTTGGTATGGCAGTTGTACCTAATGATGATGCCGAAATAATCGTATTAACAGAAAAAGGGTTTGGAAAACGTACTAAAGCTGCATCATTTAAAGTAAAAGGAAGAAATACAAAAGGCGTAAAATATATGAATATTACTGCGAAGAGTGGTAATCCTGTTGCGTTAAGTGTGTGTAGTCAAGAAGAAGACTTAGTTGTTGTTACAGATAAAGGTATGATTATAAGAACAGAACTTAAAAATATTTCTGTAATTGGAAGAGATACTCAAGGTGTTTGCATTATTAAGCTAAATGAAGGTCATAAAGTTGCATCAATCGTAGTTGTTCCTTCTGCAGAGGCAACTAAAGAAGAAGAATCTGAATAAAAAATAAAGACTTTGTATATTTTACAAAGTCTTTTTTATTTAAAATTTAATTGTTTAATAAATCTTGTAATTCTTTTAATTCTTTAAAATTAGGTTCGTGACTAGGTTGAATTACTTTAAATTCATCATTTTCAAAACGTGGAATTATATGCATGTGGAAATGCATAACAACTTGGCCAGCCAACGATCCGCTATTATTTAATAAATTAACATTTTCAATACCTAATTTTTCTTTTAATTTGTTAGAAACATATACGCAAGCTTCCATTATTGCTTTGCATTCTTCATTATTTAAACCAAATACATTTTCAACATGACGTTTTGGAATTACTAAAGTGTGACCTTTAGTTGTTTGAGAAATGTCTAATATAGCAACGCAATGTTCGTTTTCATATATTTTAGATCCTGGAATTTCACCGTTTAAAATTTTACAAAATACACACATTTTAATCACCTCAGTATAATTTATACTTATATTTTAACAACTTTTCTTGAAAAATTATTTAAATGTGATAAAATTATTGTAAAGGATTAAATTAAAGGAGTATAAACATGAGTAAAAAAGTGATTTATGTTGGACATAGAGGAACAAAACTTGGTATTGGGGTTGAAAATACCAAAGATGCGTATTTAGAAGCTGCGCGATTAGGCTATCAAGCTTTAGAAACTGATATTAGAGTTACACTTGACAAACAATATATTTGTTGTCACGATGAAAACCTAATAAGATTAACTAAAAACAGCAAAAATAAAACTACAATAAATGTTCAAGAATGTCATTTTAAAGATATAAAAGATTTAGAGTTAATAGAAATTACTAATGGTATCAAAAGAATAGGTAAAATCTGTACATTTGATGAATATTTAGATGTGTGTAAAGAATATAATTGTACACCTATTATTGAACTAAAATGGACAAATGGTATTTATTCTAGTAATGATGATTTTAATCATGCAAATTATTCTAATTTAGATGGCTTAGTAGAAAAAATTTATAATCATAATCTTGAAAATACTGCGGTTATTATGACTTCTATGATTGGTTGTCTACTTTATGTTAAAGAAAAATATCCAAATATTAAATTACAATGGCTATGTTATTTAAGAACTAAAGAATTTATGTCATTTGTTGGTGAAAAAGGTATTGATTTAGACATACAATACACTGTATTAGACGAAGAAGTGTTAGAAAACGCAAAAAAATATAACCAATTAATTAATATTTGGACTTTAGATGATGAAACATTACTTCAAAAATATTTAGATATGAATATTGATATGGTTACAACTAATTATATTCCACCAAGAAAATAAGAAGCTTATCTTTGATAAGCTTTTTTACTCATTGTTTGGATTTAAATTATAATCAATAGTATCATCAAAAGTAATATATGATAAATAAATAGTTAATAATAAGTAATTTATTTTATTTTGAATATCATGTAAAATTATATGATCTCTACCAGCCTCTACTATTTCTCCTCTAAAAATTTTTGATCCCCATTGGCTTCCTTCAAAACTCATATAAATTGTTGCAATTTTGCCTTTATTAAGTCTTAATATATTTTCTATATAAGATTGTTCATTATAAATTTGATTCGGATTTATTTGATTTTCAGGAAAAAAAGGATAAAATTGTGGTTGTGGATAAACATATGGATTATTCCCATAAGGGGATTGATAATATGGTTGTTGATAATTAATAGTCATTTTTACCTCCTAATAACAATTTTGACTATCTACAGGTGCATAAAAACAATGTGATTTATATCGTCCTGAATTCCATTGGTTCCACCATTTTGCTCTACAACCTTCGTTTCCTGCGTTGTAGAACCATAAAGCTTTTGATGCTGGGAAAAATTTTTCTCCATTTATTACTCTTCTAGCAAGTTTTTTATCAATTTCTCTTGGACTTTTATAAAAATAAGAGTATAATGTTGCTTCAAATCCTCCAGGACGCTGGAATACCATTTGTTCAATAGTTGTTATTTTTTTAAAATCTAAACAGTTTGCTAAAACACGATTAATTCCTACATTTCCAACCATTAACATACCTAATTCTCCTTCTGATTCAGCTTCTGCTCTCATTAGTCTAGCTAGTAATTCTAACTCTTTTTTTGTATATTTCACGACGCTCATTTATTACACCTCAAAAAAATTTATTCAAGATATTTGAAATTTATTCATAAATTGTTTAAAATATATAAAAAAACAATCGAGGTGTTTTAATATGAACAGTTGTGATCAAAATTGTAATACTTGTTCTTCAAATTGTAAGAATGGATGTCCTCTATGTAATGTTTCTGGAAAAAAGGTACCATTAATAACTGTAAAATCGTTAATTAAGGATAAAAATCACTTTTTAACCGATGATGAAGCTTTTATATGTATTAACCGCAAATGCCCTGTAATTTACTATCAGAATGGGAATCCTAAATATTTTATCAAAGATGATATAAAAACGCAAATTTGGTTCAAATCAAGCCTTAATGAGCAAATTATATGCTATTGTCATAACATAAAATTAATAGATATTGTAGAAATAGTAAAAAAATCTGAAGAAAATGATCTTACAAAAGAAAAAATCTTTAACATTCTAAATATTAAAGAAGAAAAAAATTGCGTTTATCACAACCCTATAGGAGAATCTTGTGATAAATTATTCAAAAACGCAATAGAATTTGCGTATAAACAAAAAAATAACGATTAAAAGAGGTGTAAAATGAAAAAATATATATATTTAATCTTAACTTTAACATTTTTATTAACTATGTTGATTAGTTGTAAACAAAAAAATGTAACTTTAACTATTGTATATGAAAATAATACTCAAGAAGTTATTGAAAACATCAAAAAAGGTTCTGTTGTTGCAGAACCATCACACACTCTTCCTGAAGAAGTAAACAGCATAATTTATAAAGATAGTAGCGGTAATAGTTTTGATTTTAATAACAAAATTAATGAAGATTTAACTATTTATGGTATATATGTTTATAACGAATATACAATAAATTTTTATGATTATGATAAAACTTTAATAGAATCTTATACATTACCTTATGGATCTGATATTATTTATCCAGAAACACCAACAAGAGAAGGTGGAGAAGGGTATACTTATCAATTTAAAGACTGGAGTTTAAAACAAACAACAGTTACAACAAATTTAAATTTCACAGCAAGATATACTAAAGTTTATGATGAAATGACTGTTACAGCGTTAAATATTGATGGAAATGTTTACGTTATTGAAAAATGTGATTATAATAGTTATATTAATTCTATTGATGAACCAGAATTTACAAAAGATTCAAATAAATATTATAGATTCTATGGTTGGTACGATCAAGAAACTGATGAATTATTTGATTTTGAAAAAGAAATAACAAAAAATATCACTATTTATCCTAAGTATGATATATATGAATATGAAGATGTAACTTTAGAAAATGCAACAATTAGCTTTATTGGAGATAGTATTTCTACTTTCTATAGTTCAACATCAAGTATTAATAGCTTATACGGCGGAACAAATCAATTCTATTATCCTATTTATTCAGCTACAGTAAAAGATGTTTCACAAACATGGTGGTATCAAACTTATTCTGAATTAAACCTAAAATTAGGTGTAAATAATTCATGGAGTGGAAGTGCAGCGTATGGTGCAAGTAATTCTGCAGGGATGAGTGAATATAGATTAAAAACTTTAGATGATAACGGAACTCCTAACATTGTAGTTATTTTTTTAGGAACAAACGATAATGTAAATGGACACACAACAACAAATCTAAAAACAGCTTATGTTGAAATGATTGAATATATTACAAATAATTGTATTGATTTTTCAAATAATACTGCAAAAGTACCTTATATTTATTTATTTACAAATGGTTATGCTGGATATACAGGTTATAATTACAAAGAAGAAACAAGATTAGAATATAATCAAATGTTTAAAGAACTTGCAAAAACATATTCAAATGTTAGAATCTTCGATTTAGCTGCTTATATTACAAAAGATAATTATCAAACTTATTTAGGTGATGCATTACACTATAACGCTGATGGTATGAAATTAATTTCAACAAAACTTGTTGAACAATTAAAAAAAGATTTTAATAACACAAATTTAACAAAAACACAAGAACAAAATAGCTCAAGAATAGTTAAATATTTAAAGAAAGAACAAGAAAACTTCGACAAATAATAAGGAGGATATATATGTTAATAGTAGGACTTGGTAATCCTGGTAAAGAATATGAAAAAACACATCATAATGTAGGATTTATGTTTGTTGATGAAGTTGCAAAAAGTTATAATGTAACATTTAAATTAGAAAAGAAATTTCAGTGTTTTATTGGAGAATTTATTCAAAATGGAAAAAAACATTATTTAATGAAACCAACTACATATATGAACTTATCAGGTCATGCTGTAAGACTGTTTACAGATTATTACAATATAGATAGTAGTGAAGTATTTGTTATATATGATGATATGGATTTACCCATTGGAGCAAGAAGAATCAGAAAATCTGGATCTGCTGGTGGACACAACGGGATGAAATCGATGATAAAAGAAGTTGGAACACAAGATATTTCAAGACTAAGAATTGGAATAGGAAGAAGTAAAGAAGACTCTCAAAATAAAGTAATAGACTTTGTTTTATCTAATTTTTCAAAAAGTGAAATGAATATTTTAAGTGAAACTTTAAATTATTCAGCCAATATTATTAATGATTTAATAAATAATGGAATAGACTATATAATGAATAATTATAATAAATAGGGGAAAATATGAATATACTTAACTTTTTAGAACAAAAAGCTAAATATATGAAACTCATTAACTATATTTTAAATAGTACAAATAAAGAAAATATTTATGTTGGTAATGCTGCATGCAACCTTTCAAGGATGCTTGCAGCACTAACCTTTTTAAAAACACAACAAAATATAGTTTATATAGCAGAAAACATATATGAAGCATCAAAAGCGTATGAAACATTTTGTGATTTACTAGATGAAGATAGTGTAAGTTTCTTTCCACAAGAAGAATTTATATCATCAGAACTAGTCGCAAGCAGTTTAACATTTAGACTTGCCAGAATGTTGACACTACATAACATTGTAGAAAATAAAAATAAATTAATAGTTACATGTACAGAAGGTGTAACTAAACAAATGATGTCGAAAGAAAAAATTAAAGCATCTACAATTAAATTGCAAGTTGGACAAACAATAAGGTTAAAAAAATTAGTAGAAGCATTAGTAATTAGAGGCTATAAAAAGACATCAATTACAGAGGAATTAGGTACATTTAGTGTAAGAGGTAGTATTGTAGATATATATCCTATTAATTCAGATGGAGTTTTTCGTATAAATTTCTTTGATGATGAAATAGAAACAATTAAAAAAGTTAATATAGAAACACAAATGAGTGAAGGAAAAGTTGAAAATATATATGTATTTCCTTTGTACGATGTTTATTTTGAAGAAAATGAAATAAATTTAATAGAAGAAAAAATACTTAAAGAAAATAAACTAACCGAAAAAGTAGAGAAAGATTTAAGAAAAATCAAAAATTATGATT
>JAZOLP010000151.1:0-4739 GCA_045653225.1 Bacilli bacterium | reverse complement strand
ATTATGAAAACAAATTATTGGAAATGATATCTATAGATTAAGTTTAAATAATGGCAAATTTAATAATTATTTAGTATAATAATTATATATATAAATAAAGAGGAAATATAATATGAAATTTAGACCATTTAATCAAACAGTAAGTATTTTAGCATTCAAAAAAGAAAAAGAAATTTATGCGGCAACATATGCATGGTTCACTCAAGTAGGAGAATCTGAAGTAGTAGGTTTACTAGGTGAACAAAGTGTAACTACTGCAAACTTAAAAGTTGGTGATTATTGTGGAATATCTGTATGTTCTAAGGAACAAAAAGATGTTGCATTATACATCGGAGACACTCACTCTAATGAAGTAGATAAATTACTTGGCCTACCATATTTTGTAGATTCTACAGGTGCAATTACTTTAAAAGGATCTAAAGTAACTATGATTGCTAAAGTAGTTGATATTATTCATTTAAAAGGTATTGAAGCTGATTCATTAGTTTATTTTAAAGTAGTTGAATATCATGATAATGAGAAACTAGAACACTTAAATATGAGTGATATTAGATAATGAAACAACCATTTGGTTGTTTTTTTTCTATATTAATTGAGAATTATGTAAAAATATGGTATAATAATACAAAATGAGGTGATTTTTATATGGTAGGTTATTGGATAGAAACTGTAATATTTATGTTCGCATCTATCGGTGCATTATTACTAGGATTTGAGTTACTTAGTTCAAATATCACAAAATTATGTCACTCAAGCTTAAAGAAATTATTTAACAAAACACAAAATAAAGCTATTATTGGTGTAGGTATTGGGGCTATTGCAACAGCAATTATGCAATCTTCTGGTGCAACTACAGTAATGGTAGTAGGTTTTGTAAATACAGGTTTAATTAATCTTGCACAAGCAACAGCACTTATCATGGGTGCTAACATTGGTACAACAATTACTGCACAACTTGCAGCACTTAGTTCATTTGACTTTGGTGCCTACGCAATATTAACTGCAGGTCTTGGTGCATTCATTACAATGCTTGGTAAAAAAGATAGAACTAAAACTATTGGTAATGCATTAACAGGGTTTGGTATCTTATTCCTAGGCTTAGAATGTATGAGTCTTGCAATTAAAAATCCAGATGGCGATGGAAATCTAGTTGTATATGAAACAATCAAAAACATCTTACAAAATGTTAATGGTACAGGTGCTTGGATTATTTTATTCTTACTAGGTATCGTTCTTACAGCTGCTGTTCAATCATCATCATTAATTACAACTATTATTATTCAACTTGTAGGTGCAGGAATTTACATCGGTGCAGGTGAAGGCGCTACATGTCTAACAAACAATGTATTATTCTTAATCTTAGGTTCTAATATTGGTTCATGTGTTACAGCCCTTATGTCTTCTATGGGTGCAGGTACTAACGCAAAACGTGCCAGTGTTATTCACCTTTTATTTAATGCATTTGGTTCTATTTTATTTGCAGTATTATTATTACTTTGGCCTAATTTTATGGAAATTACATTTGTTAAATGGTTTAAAGGTGAATCAACACAAATTGCGATGTTCCATACATTCTTCAATACAATTTGTACATTAATCTTCTTACCATTTATTAGTGTATTTGTTAAAGCTTCTACTGCACTTGTTAAAGACAAGCAAACTAAGAAAGATGAACATCGTCTTGTATACATTGATGATCGTATCCTAGCAACTCCATCTGTTGCAGTACACCAAGTAAGAAAAGAACTAGCACTTATGTATTCAAGATCAGTTGAAGCACTTAATATTTCAATTGATGCATTCTTAAATAAAGATGATGAAAAACGTGAAATTGTAGACGCAAGAATTGAAGAATTAGAATTTACTAATAAACAAATTATCGAATTCATGGTTAAACTTACAAATCAAAATCTTGCATTTGAAGATGAATGTACATTATCAAGTTTCCATAGAACATTAAATGATGTCTTACGTATTGCAGAAATTGGTGACAATGTTTGTAAATATGCTAAATATATGGTTAAACATGAATTAGAATTCTCATCAAATGTAATGGTTCAACTTGGATTTATGAAAAATAAAATTAACGATCTTTACGCTCAAACTGATGAAATCTTCTTAACTAAAAATCTAAATAAAATCCATTTAGCAGATTCAATTGAAGAAGAAATTGACCAAATGAGAAAAGACTTAATTGATGATCACTTTGATAGACTAAATCGTGGTGAATGTAAACCTCAAAACAGCGGCGTATTCGTTAACTTAGTAAATAACTTAGAACGTGCTGCTGACCATATGATTTATATTGCTTACTCAGTAAAAGAAGCTTCTGATCAAGCAAAAAATAATTAATAATTTGAAAGACTTAAATTTAATTTAAGTCTTTTTTCTTATTAGAATAATTCCTTTAATATGATGAATAATAATATAAAGAATATAACTAGGAAAAAATTTAAATGAATCTTTTTATTTTTTAATTTTTTTAATATTACTAGGTTAATTTTTAAATTTATTATTTGATTTTACAATAATATATTGTTATAATATAATTGTATTTTTTGGCAAAAAAAAGGAGAAATATATATATGGTTGGTTATTGGATAGAAACCGTTTTATTGATGGTAGGGGCAATCGGGGCTTTACTTTTGGGGTTTGAAATATTAAGCAACAATATTACAAAATTATTTCATTCAAGCTTAAA
Source organism: Bacilli bacterium (assembly GCA_045653225.1). Lineage (GTDB taxonomy): Bacteria > Bacillota_I > Bacilli_A > ML615J-28 > CAG-313 > UBA1737. Next base: position 2,038 of record JAZOLP010000151.1, on the reverse strand, counting down.
AAAAATATTTAATAAAACTGCATCTAACGCTATAATAGGCGTATTAATAGGTACTGGTGCAACAATGATTATGCAATCATCATCTGCAACTACAGTTTTAATTGTAGGTTTTGTTAATACTGGACTACTAAATCTTGCTCAAGCTACAGCAATGATTATGGGGGCAAACATCGGTACAACAATTACAGCACAACTTGCAGCATTAAAATCATTTGACTTTGCACCATATGCAATTGCACTAGCAGGTATTGGCTCATTTATGGTAATGCTTGGCAAAAAAGAAAGAACTAAAACATTAGGTAATGCCTTATCTGGTTTTGGGGTCTTATTCATTGGTCTTGAGTTTATGTCAATTGCAATAGCAAATGAACATAATGGTATACCTGTTGTAAAAGAAACAATAAGCAATGTTTTATCAGGTGTTGGTGATCTTGGAACATTTGCTCCATTCTTATTATTCTTCTTAGGTATTTTAATTACTGGTATTGTTCAATCATCATCTCTTGTTACAACAATTGTTATTTCACTTGCTGTAGCTGGTGTATATATTGGTGCAATAGAAGCAGAAGGATTAAACAATAATGTATTATATTTAATTTTAGGTACAAATATCGGTACATGTGTTACTGCATTAATCTCATCAATGGGTGCTCAAACTAACGCAAAACGTGCAAGTATGATCCACTTATTATTTAATGTAATAGGATCAGTTGTCTTTATGATATTCTTACTTCTATATCCTTCATTTATGCAAGATACATTTGTTAAATGGTTCCCAGGTACACCTGCAACACAAATCGCAATGTTCCACACATTCTTTAATGTTACATGTACATTAATATTCTTACCATTTATTAAAGTATTCGTATTCCTTGCAACAAAACTTGTCAAAGATAAGAAAGAACTGGCTAAATCAAATATTGACTTAGTATACGTAGATGACCGTTTACTTGGTACTCCATCAATCGCAGTTCATCAAGTAAGAAAAGAACTTGCACTTATGTATTCAAAATCAGTTGATGCATTAAATGTTGCAATCGATGCATTCTTAAATAAAGATAATGAAAAACGTGAATTTGTAGATGAAAGAATAGAAGAATTAGAATTTACAAATAAACAAATTATAGAATTCATGGTTAAACTTACAAATGAAAATCTTGCATTCGAAGATGAATGTACATTATCAAGTTTCCATAGAACATTAAATGACGTATTACGTATCGCTGAAATTGGTGATAATGTTTGTAAATATGCAAATTACATGGTAAAACATGAATTAGAATTCTCACCTAATGTTATGTTACATTTAGGATTTATGAAAAATAAAATTAATTCATTATACCAACAAACAGATGAAATATTCTTAACAAAGAATTTAGATAAAATGCATTTAGCAGATTCTATCGAAGAAGAAATTGACCAAATGAGAAAAGACTTAATTGATGATCACTTTGATAGATTAAATCGTGGTGAATGTAAACCTCAAAATAGTGGTGTATTTGTAAACTTAGTTAATAACTTAGAACGTGCAGCTGACCACATGATTTATATCGCTTATTCTGTAAAAGAAGCAAAAGAACAAGCAAAAATTAAGTAATTAAAGTTCAAGGAATTTCCTTGAACTTTTTAATTTATAAGGAAAGTTCATATTTTTAATAAATATTTAAAAAGAAAATAAAAACGTTAAAATTGATTCTTGACACTATACCTTAATTATGGTATAATATTGGTATAAAAGAAAGGAGATTAATTATGAATTTTGTACCAAAGGTTATGCCGATTAACGAACTAAAAAATACTGGGAATATTTCTAGAATTTGTAAGGAAAGTAATGTACCAATTATAATAACTAAAAATGGTTATGGTGATATGGTATTAATGAACATTGAATTTTATGAGTCTCTTATTGAAAGAATAAACACAACAATTTTATTAAACGAAGCATTAAACGATCCAAAAAGAGAAGAAGAAAAACAAGACTTTAATGAATTTATGGATGGTTTAATAAATGATGACGAAAAAGAATAAGATATTTATT
>JAZOLP010000150.1:0-7939 GCA_045653225.1 Bacilli bacterium | reverse complement strand
TTAGTTTTTTCTTTTTTGGGTTTGTTTTTAATAGTATCTAGTTTTTCAATGATATAAGATATCTTTAATTTTTTTACATTTAAAGATAAATATTCATCTTTTTCTTTTTTAAATAAACCTTTAAAGAATCCTACAATATTATTAGCCCCCGCAAATGATGCCCAAAATACTTTAAATAAAGAACTATCAATAATATCATTTACCATGTTCTCAATTTTATCGAGTACCCTATTTGTTAGTTTAATTAAATTATCAAAACTAACCTCTAACATTGGTTCTTTAGATGATGGAAAGTAGAGTGTGGCAATTTCTTTTATTAAGTTAATTGAAGTATCTTTTATAAATGAGATTCTTTTTGTGAAAGTCTTTGAAGAATATTCGTTTAAATAAAGTGTTTTATATTTTAATATAACTATAGATGGATCAGTAGTTGGTATATTTATTTTATTATTTTTCTTAAAACTGTTTTTGCTACATTTATGTATTAGAGAAATTATGAAATAGATTAATAAAATTAATAAAATACCAATTATTATACCTCCTACAAATATTAATACTTTTTGTAGTGTATTATTAATTAGCTCAGTAAAGTTTACAATAAACATCTACTCACCACTTTCATCAATTATCAGCTTAGCTTCTTTAATTGATTCTTTATAGATTTCTGCTTCAATTTCTTCATTATTTTTTCCATTATTATGAATTTTAAACTCACTATATAAGTATTTTCTTGTAATTACTCCCATTCTAGCAGTTAGAAAACCGTTTGCGGCACCTTCCATGATTGATGCGACTGGTTTACCTATTGCAGGAATATCTTTAAAAAACTTACTACAAGAATTTACTAACCATTCTGCAGCATTTGATGTTTCAATTGAATATGCTATTAAAGCATTTCTAAATACTTTAAACATTAATTTAGCTAATTTTGCATATGTTGGACGATAGCCACACTTAATAACTATTTGCATAATCATTCTTATATTAGTAATTATAATAGTAAATGCATCAAAAGTATTATTTTTTGAAAGTCCAGTCGAGCATGCTACTTTTATACTTGATGCAAGAACAATTTTATTAATATCTTTTTTAATGTATTTATCATATATACTATTTAAATTATCTCTTAATAAATATTTATCGTTAAGTGAATTTCTTAATTCTTCTTTTACATTTTCAGGAACACTGTTATTTCCCTTAATTATGTTTCTTGCAACACTTTTTAATGTACGATAGTTTCTACCTTTAATCGTTTTATTACAAGCTGATGCATCTAATGTAAATGTTGGAGATGTAAATACTTTAATTAAAGGAATAATTATAAATACTAAAATTAATAATAGAATTAAACCTAAAACAGTATAACCAAAATATTGATTAATATTATATGCTTTTTCATAAATATCAACAATACAATTAGTAACTATAATTGCCATTATAATACATGATGCGGCACCTATTGTATACCATATACGTTTATTTTCTTTTTTTATTATTTGACTTTCTACATCACCATTACCTATTTGTTTAATTTCATCATGAGTTAATCTTTTAGTTTTTTTATTAAATAGGCCCATAGTTCCTCCTTTTTATTTTTGTTTTCTTATCATTTTAAATGTTTCTTTCTCACCATTTTCAGAAAGAAATCTTAACCATTTTTCTAATAGACTAGCTGTATTTGGATGCATTAGGTCTTTTGCTTTTTTTAAAATAAAATAATCTAAAGCTGATGAATCCTTATATTTTTTTCCTAAATATATTTTACATGCCGCAATACGGTCACAAAACATTTCTTTTACATATTTAATTGGCATTTCAACAGATTTATAAACGTGATCTTTCATATCTAAATCATTCCAATATTCAAAATGATGTTTATTTCTTCCTTTATGATGAATCCATGCAGTTGACATACCTTTTTCTTCACGTTCTGCATCATTTGGACTTCTTGTACCTTGGAAATATTTAACCCCTACAAAAAACTCTGTAGGATGGTATTTAGATAAATCGTGTACTAATCCTTGAAAAACAATACCTGCTTTACAAGCATGAACAAATACACAAAAGCGATGTTTATTTACTGTATGTAAGTGTTTAAAAAAATTAATAAATTTCATACATTTCTCCTATCATAATATTACTTCATCACAATTTAAATATATTTTACCTAAATCAGTATCAAAACATATTAAATCATTAATATAAGTAGTATTAAAAATTATATTTATTTTAAATAAGTCTTTTGAACTAATTTCACATATATTTTTAAATGTATATATGTTTTTTACTGAATTATATTCGTTTTCTCTAATGTTATTGCCCATCGCAAAACTTAAAACATCTGTTTCTATTTCAATAATTAAATCGTTATTAATTTCTTTAATGTTAATGATATTACTGTCTTCTATCTTAAATAATTTACTAAATAATTCTTTTTTCATATGTTTATTATACACTATTTTCTTTATTAAAGTTATTATTTTAATAAAGAATTATAAGTACGAATATGCTTTAAAAATATAAAAAACTTGTAATACAAGGTATTACAAGTTATCAATTTATTTTACTTTAAATCCAAATTCAGATAAACTAATATTTATTTTTTCTGTAGTTACTTGATTAAATAAATCAAATAATTGATAATTTTGATTTGTAATTTTTGTAGTAACTTCTTCAGTTGTTAAAGAATTATAACCACGATATAATTCATATTCTCCAATGTAATCTTCATTATATAAAGCTTTATCACAATTCATTACCGCAAGAAAATCTTGTCTTCTTGGATTAAAATATTGAATTTTATGACAAATAGAAAAATCTTCATCATCAGTTAATTTAAAATATGAACTATGTGCAATCTTTCCTTGTGTTTCAAGATAAATTAATCTAAGTTCATCAACAGAATAGTATGCGTATAAAATAGTTTTATCGCTTTCTTCTAGAACATACTTGTATCCAATAGAAATTAAGTATTTATCATAACAAAATGTACCTTCAGTAATTACTAATTTCATTACTTCTTCTAATTTTGTAAGAGTGTGCCCATCATACATAAATTCTGTTTGAGGCATTTCAAATTTTGAAATATCAATTCCATCTAATGATGGATCTTGGTTGTTATTGTTATTGTTGTTGTTATTGTTTGTTGATTCACATGAGGCAATAAATAAGAAACAAATTAACATAACAATTATATAAAGAGTTTTTTTCATATATTCACCTATTTTGAAAGAATTTTTACAATAATATTTTTGTGTGCTTTCATTGCACCTACAGGACAAAATTCTTGGCAACAAAAACATCTAATACATTTATCTCTATTAATTATTGGTTTTTTGTCTTTCATTATTATTGCTTTAACAGGACAAATGTTTTCACATTTTTTACATCCAATACATTCTTTTTTCTTAACTTTTGGCTTTACAGTTAAGACTTTTGCGATAATTGGATTAATAATTTTACCAAATGGACCTTTAAATTTTTCAGAGAATTCCATACTTTTCCCTGGTTCAATGTTTTTAAAATCTTCAACTATTAAATCAGTAATATCTTCATTTAATAAAATATCTTCAAATGAAGTTGTTAACCCTCTTTTAATAGATTCTGTAATAGTGTAAACATTATCAATATCTAAATTAATAAGTTTTGCAGAAACCACATCAATAGGATATGGTTTAGTTGATGCAAGTAATGCTCCAATCATTCTTGGAGTTCCTTGAGTTGGTCCATTGCCTTCCATGCCGATTATTGCATCTACTATATTTAATTTACAATTAAATACTTCATTTATATCAATTAACATATTCGCAAAGTCATCATGACTAGGATATCTGTAATGATATTCTGGTTTTAACACACCTGGTACAACACCAAACATGTTTTTAGTACTACAAGACAGTGCCATCATACCATGTGATTTAAGTTTTGCAAAATTGATTAAAGCATCTTGATTTAATAACCAATTTGATACATCTAAGTTTTTAACAACTTGCTTATCTACTTTAATATTAGATGTTGATACATCATAATTAAGGAAAGCTCCAACTTCTTCACAAATTGTAAGTCCTGCACCTTTATAAGCACTTTTTAAAACACCTTCGGTAAATAATCCACCAGGACTATCTCCTATTGTTACAATAGCACCTCTTTCGATTAATAACTTACATAATACTTTTACAAGAATTGGATGAGTAGTTGCTGCTTTATCTGGATTAAAGTTACCAACTAAATTTACTTTAATACCAACTTTCATATCTTTTTTTACAAAATCTAATAAGCCATTATTGATTAATAATTCTTGATATGCTTGTTCTACTAAAGTTTCATCATATTTATTAATTTTATAAATATATACTTTGTTTTCCATAATTCACCTAATATTTTACAAATTGAGAATTGTATAAATTCGCATAGAAACCACCTTTTGAAAGTAATTCATCATGATTTCCTGTTTCAATTACATTTCCATTATTCATTACTAATATTATATCAGCTTCTTTAATTGTTGAAAGTCGATGTGCAACAATAAATGTAGTTTTACCTTTCATAAGAGTATTAAAAGCTTCTTGTATTTTAAGTTCAGTTCTTGTATCAATTGAAGAAGTAGCTTCATCTAATATTAACATTGGAGGTAAACATAACATTATACGTGCAATACAAAGTAATTGTTTTTGACCTGCTGATAATGAACCTTCATCTGATAGAATAGTATCATAACCATTTGGAAGTCTTTTAATAAAAGAATGACAATGAGCTTTTTTACATGCTTCAATTATTTCATCCATTGTTGCATCTGGTTTTCCAAGTGTAATATTATCTTTTACACTTGCACGTTTAATCCATGTATCTTGAAGTACCATTCCATAAGAATCTCTTAGACTCATTCTTGTTACATCTTTGATATTATTATTTTCAACTAAAATTTCACCATCATTAACATCATAGAAACGCATTAATAAATTAATTAATGTAGTTTTTCCACAACCAGTAGGGCCTACTATTGCGACTTTCATACCTGGTTTTACTACAAGATTAAAATTTTCAATTAACTTTTGATCTTTTTGATATGAAAAATATACATGTTCAAGTAAAACATTACCTGCAACATTATTTAATACTTTATTTTCTTTATCGCTAACTTCTTCTTTTTCATCAAGTAAATTAAACACACGAGTTGCACATGCGAAAGCATTTTGAAGTTCTGTAATTACACTTGAAATTTCATTAAAAGGTTTAGTATATTGATTAGCATAACTTAAAAAACTAGATAAACTACCAACAGTTAGCATTAATGCACTGCTTACAGGATTTATTACAAATAATGCCCCGAATAACGCAACAAGTGCATAAACAACAGAATTAACAAATCTTGTACATGGATTTGTTAGTGATGAAAAGAATGTAGCTTTTAATGAACATTTTTCTAATTTATTATTAATTTCTTCAAATCTTTTTATATTTTCTTCTTCATGATTATACGCTTCAACAACTTTTAAGTTACTAATCATTTCATCAATAAAACCTGTTTGAACTGCTCTAATTTCTGATTGGGCTTTAAACATTGTATAAGTTTTACTTGAAATAAATTTTGCAACAAAAAGTGAAAGAGGAGTAACTAATATAACAACAACCGCAATAATCCAGTTAATATAAACCATAAAACAAATAGTTCCAATAATAGTTACAATACTAGAAAATGCTTGAGTAAGCCCTAAAAGTAAGCCCTCTGTAAACTGATCAGTATCATTAATTATAACACTTACTAACTCTCCATGTGAATGCGCATCTAAATATTTCAATGGTAAATGATGTAATTTTACAAAACATTCTTTTCTAATATTTTTATTGATTCTATACGCAACATAGTTGTTAATTGTAAGCATTATCCATTGTAATATACCAATTATTATAATAATGATAAAAATATTAAATAATATTATATGAAGACCACTAAAGTCAACATTTCCTTTGTCTACTATTAAATCTATAGCATTACCAAATAATATAGGTACATAAATGGTTAATGAAACAGAAATAATTGCAAGTAATAAAGTAAGACATAAACTAATAACATTTTTATTTAAATATTTTAATAATTTTTTAATAACAGTTTTATTCATTTTTATTATCCTCCTTCTTAAATTGAGAATAATAAATTTCTTGATATACCTTATTACTTTCTAATAGTTCAGTATGAGTTCCTATTCCAACAAGCATACCATCATCTAAAACTAAGATTTTATCTGCATTTTGAATTGAAGATGTACGTTGTGAAACAATGAACACAGTAGGATGATAATCAAGTTCTTTAATTGCTTTTCTTAAAGCGGCATCGGTTGCAAAATCAAGTGCTGATGCAGAATCATCTAATATTAAGACTTCAGGGCGTTTTACAATTGCACGAGCAAGTGCAAGACGTTGACGCTGTCCACCCGAAAAGTTTTTACCACCTTGTGAGACGATAGAATCTAATCCATCTTCTTTTTTAGATAATATATCTAACCCTTGAGCAATCTCTAATGCTTTAAGAATTTCTTCATCACTAGCATTTTTATTTCCCCATTTTATATTTTCACGAATTGTGCCCTTAAATAAAACAGATTTTTGTAATACAATACTAATTCTTTCTCTTAATTCTTTTGGATGATATGATTCAATTGGTAAATAATCAAAATATATTTGCCCATTAGAGACATCATAAAACCTAAGTAATAAATTTACTAAACTACTCTTGCCACTACCAGTACCACCTATAATACCAATAGTATCACCTTTATCTACATCAAATGAAATATTTTCTAAAGAATCTTCTTTAGCACCGGCATATTTCATAGAAACATCTTTATAACTAATATATTTTTTACTATCAAGCGAGTTATTTTTGTCTATGAAAATACTTGTATCCATTTCAATAATTTTAGAAATTCTTTTACCACATGAAACAGACTTAGTCATCGTAATAATTAAACTAGCAAGCTTTATTAATTCAACTAAAATTTGAGACATATAGTTGTATAATGCAATTACTTCACCTTGAGAAAGCATTCCACTATCTACTTTTAACGCACCAGTGTAAATTAAAATAATGATTGCGGTATTAACAATAATAAATGTAAGAGGATTTAAAAGATTAGAGATATTACCAACTTTATTTAAAGATTTTTCTAATTTATTAGTAGCTAAATTATATTTTTCAATTTCTTCATTTTCAGAAGTAAAAGCTCTTACAACTCTAACCCCACTTAAATTTTCTTTTGTTTGGGCAAGTACATTATCTAGATTTTCTTGTACTTTCTTATGCAGAGGCATAGTAAGAAGCATAATACCAAATACAACAACTGATAAAACTAAAATGCTAATAAAGAAAATTACAGAAATATTAGGATCAATAATATACGCCATAATTGCAGCACCAAAAACTACAAATGGAGATCTTAAAAATAATCGAAGTGTAAGATTAATCCCTGTTTGTACTTGATTTACATCAGAAGTCATTCTAGTAATAATACTAGAAGTACCTAAATTGTCAATATCACTAAATGATAACTCTTGGATTTTTTTAAATAAATCTAATTTTAATTTTGCAGTAAATCCTACTGCTGTCTTAGCAGCAAAAAATTGACCTAAAACAGACAAAATTAAACCAACAATACCACAAGATATCATAACAACAATCATTTTAATTACATATGATTTATCTAATAATCCTATCCCTTTATCAATTATAGCCGCAACAACTAAAGGTATTAATAACTCTAATAATGCTTCTAATAATTTAAATAAAGGAGCTAGTATTGTTTCTTTAATATATGATTTAAAGTATTTAAATAACTTTTTCATACATTACCTCCATTTTTATTATTATAACATATTTTTTATGTTTTTTCCAAATAATCGTTTTTCTATAAATTTTTATTAACATATACAAATAAAGGTCAAA
>JAZOLP010000149.1:0-3539 GCA_045653225.1 Bacilli bacterium | reverse complement strand
TTTTTTATGGATAAATATTTTCCACATTCTTCAATAATATTATTATCAATTAAATAATTAATATTAGGATAATATTCAAAGATATCCACATCAAATAAATTTTTAAATTTTTGTTTATCCACACCCTTATTAGTTCTAAGAGCCATCATGACAAATTCATCAGTTACATCTTCAAAATCTAAAAGTTCACTATTAACTTCTGGTAATAAATCATTATTTAAATTATCGATATATTTATGAATGGATGTTGTAGTAACACTTCTAACATCTTCATAAAATGAACTTGCACCACTACCCAAACATAAATATTCATCATGATTCCAATAAAGTAAATTATGTTTAGATTCAAACCCACTTCTTGAAAAATTACTTGTTTCATATTGATGATATCCAAACTTTTCTAAATAATCTATTATAAATAAATATTCTTTAGCTTGTTCATCATCGCTAGATTCTAAAACATGACCTTCATTTTTTAGTTTTCCAAAAATTGTATGTTCTTCTACAATAAGTGAATAAATAGAAATATGTACAGGATTTAAACTAACTAACTTATCAATGTCATTTTTTAAATCACTAATTGTTTGATTTAAAAAGCCATACATTAAATCAAAACTATAATTTTTAAATCCGCATTCATTTAATAATTTTACTACTAGGGATAACTTTTCAAACTCAAACTCTCGTTTTATATGATGTTGAAAACTTTTATTTAAAGTTTGTACACCAATTGAAAGTCTATTAACATGATATTTTTTAAGTAAAGTTAATAAGTCAACGCTTATATCTTCTGGATTACATTCAAATGTAAATTCTTCTAACTTTTCTAAGTTTAATTCCTCATTTAAAGAAGAAAAAAGCATTTCTAAAAGATCCATCTTAAGACTTGATGGAGTACCTCCTCCAATATATACTGTGGATAAATCATACTTAGAAATGTTTTTAATCTTTGATTCTTTAATTAAGGCTTTAATATATTTCTCTTTTAAATTATTACTTGCGACCATCTTGTGGAAATCACAATACGGACACACCTGATTACAAAAAGGAATGTGAATATATAAACCTAATTTTTTATTCATCATCAAGTTTTAATATTGCAAGGAATGCTTCTTGTGGTACTTCAACACTACCAACTTGTTTCATTCTCTTCTTTCCTTCTTTTTGTTTTTCAAGTAACTTTCTCTTTCTCGAAATGTCACCACCATAACATTTTGCGATAACATCTTTTCTTAAAGCAGATAAAGTTTCACGAGCGATAATTTTAGTATTAACAGCTGCTTGAATAGGTACTTCGAAAAGTTGACGAGGAATTAATCCACGAAGTTTTTTAACAAGTTGACGACCTCTTGCGTATGCAAAATCTTTATGAACAATTACACTTAATGCATCAACTTTATCACAATTTAATAAAATATCAAGATTAACAAGATTACTTTCTCTGTAGTCAGCAAGTTCATAGTCAAATGATGCATAACCACGTGATGTAGATTTAATCTTATCAAAGAAATCATAAACAATTTCAGAAAGTGGTAAATCATATAATAATGAAACACGGTTATCATCAATATAACTCATTGATACATAAGTACCACGTCTAAATTGACATATTTCCATAATTGAACCAATATATTCTTTAGGCATCATAAGTGTTGCGTGAACATAAGGTTCTTCCATTTTCTTAACAAGTGTAGGTTCTGGTAAATCGTTTGGATTATCGATTTTAATCATTGTGCCATTTGTTAAATGAACATGATATTCTACACTTGGTGCTGTTGCAATAAGTGGAATTTTAAATTCACGCTCAATACGTTCTTGAATTACATCCATATGAAGAAGGCCTAAGAAACCAGTTCTAAATCCAAATCCTAATGCTTGTGAAGTTTCTGGTTCAAAAACTAAAGCCGCATCATTTAATTTTAATTTTCCAAGTGCATCTTTTAATTCATCATATTTATTAGTTTCTAGTGGATAAATACCACAGAATACCATTGAATTCATTTTTCTATAACCAGGTAGTGGAGTATTACTTTCATTTTCTAATGTTGTCATTGTATCACCAACTTGAACTGTTAAAATGTCTTTAATACTTCCTGAAATCCAACCAACATCACCTGCAGATAAATAGTCTTTTTTCTTTTCTTTTGGTGTAGTAACACCTAGTTCTATAACTTCATAAACAGCATCACTATTAAATGTTTTAATGTGATCACCTTTTTTAATCGTTCCTGATACTACTCTAATTAATGGAATTACACCACGGTATGGATCATAATATGAGTCAAAAATTAAAGCTTGAACTTCTCCTGTAGGATCACCTTCTGGAGCTGGAACTTTTTCAACAATTTGTTCTAATAGTTCATGAATACCAATACCTTCTTTTGCAGAACCTAGTACTGCATCACTTGCATCAAGTCCAATAACATCTTCAATTTCAGTTTTAACTTTTTCAGGATCAGCACTTGGTAAATCAATTTTATTAATCATTGGTAAAATCTCTAAATCATTTTCAATTGCTAAATAAACATTTGCAAGTGTTTGAGCTTCGATCCCTTGTGCAGCATCTACAACAAGTACAGCCCCCTCACATGCAGCAAGACTACGAGATACTTCATAAGTAAAGTCTACATGCCCTGGAGTATCTATTAAATGTAGGATATAAGTTTCTCCATCATCAGCAAGATATTCTAACTCAATTGAATTTAGTTTGATCGTAATACCACGTTCACGCTCTAAATCCATTGAATCTAAGATTTGCTCTTTCATCTCTCTTGTTTCAAGTGTTTTAGTTGCTTCTAAAATACGGTCAGCCAAAGTACTCTTCCCATGATCGATATGTGCGATAATAGAGAAATTTCTAATTTTCTTTTGTCTTTCTAATAATTCTTTCTTTGAAGGAATCATAATTTATAACCTCTTTCATAAAAAAAGCTAAAGATATTAACTTTAAGCTTCTTTTTTATTTTTAAAATATTTAATTAAATAATATATCGTATAAATAACCGCAACAACTATTACAACAATATAAATGATATGAGCAACAAACCCAGGTTGAAAACCATCTAATACAAACGTTATAAGTGGTGTTCCTATACATACACATGATATTACAATGTTAATAAATAAATCAGTAGGTTTTTCACTTTTAATTTCTTTATAAAAAATAAATCCTAATAAACCTAAAATAATAATTGAAATAAAAAAATCCATATTTATTACCTCTTTTTTTATTTATTATACACTAAAATAAGATTTTTTGCAATAATTTTAAATTATTCATTATATTTTTTTATAAGTTCTACATTAAACTCACCACATAACTTTTTTAGCCTTTCTATATTGTACTCATTATAATAATAAACCTTCTTAATATTTAATGTAAATATAAGTTCATACATTTGTATATAAGTAATACTAATTTAATCATTATGCATTATAAAACCAAATGGTATAATAACATCACAATTTACATTAATGTTTTTAATATTACAAATTTTATAACTTACTATTATTTTATCAGTAAATTTATGATTTTTAAT
>JAZOLP010000148.1:0-11611 GCA_045653225.1 Bacilli bacterium | reverse complement strand
TTTTAATTCATTTTTCATGCAATCACCCCCAATATTTTATCAGCACTTTCTTCATCGACAGCAAGATTACAAATTCTTTTTAATCCAGAAATATTAAATACTTTTTTAATCGTATTATTCATAGAACAAATAACAATAGACCCACCTTTTCTTTTAATTTCTGTATACCTACCAATAATAAACCCAATTCCTGTACTGTCCATAAAAGATAAATTTTCAAAATTAAACACCAAATTAATAACTGAATACTTTTTAATAATATTACACACTTTTTTCTTAAGCATATCAACATTAGACTGATCTAATTCTCCATCTAATCTAATTACCAAACGATTCTTCTTTATCGCCATTTGAACTGATAACCCCATATTCTTTCCTCCTACAAAAGAAATAATATCAAATATTTATTCTAACTTCAATACTTTCTACACAAAGAAACAAAAATAAAGAAATTAAGAAAATAAAATAAATATCATAAGAAATAGATTTATGATAATTAAAAAAGAAACAAAAAATAATTTGTTTCATTTTTAACAATTATAAATTAAAATAAAGACTTAAAAACAGTAAATAAAATATCAAAAAAATTACTCTTTTTAGGAACTTCTTCTAAATCTAATGATACTTCTTTAATAAATTTACCATCAGCATATACTTTTAAAACGCCAATATTTTTATTTTCAAGTTTTCTTATTTTATCATGATACAATTCTACATCATATGTTATATTATCAAAGACTTGTCCTTTATATTTAACAATCGAAATATTCTCACTAGTAACTATATTATAATTATTTGGCTCTAATAATATATTTGACTCAGTTTTAATTATGGAATTCTTTTCTTTTATAACCAATAAATCATAAACATTAAATCCATAATTTAAAATCTTCATTGCATCTGAATTTCTTAATGTTGGAGTTTTCGCTCCCATTACAACACATACTAATCTCATTCCATTTTTTTCCATTGTAGTTGTTATACAATATCCAGCTTCATTTGTCCAACCAGTTTTTAATCCATCTACACCACTATTGTTTTTCAACATTTTATTAGTGTTTACTAACCAGAAAGGATTAGGCGTATTCGTTCTTATATAGCTTTCATACATAGAAGAATAAACAATAACTTTATCTTCATATTTTTTTAATAATTCAGATGAAATTAAAGCCATATCATAACAAGTTGTATAATGATTTTCCACAGGTAAACCAGTTGAATTTGAAAAATTTGTATTTTTACAGCCTAATTGTTTTGCTGTATAATTCATTTTTTTAACAAAATTCTCTTCACTTCCTGAAACTCTTTCAGAAAGCGCTACTGCTGCATCATTTGCAGAAGCAATTACCATACTTTTAAATAAATCATCAACGGTCATTTTTTCTCCAACTGATAAGAAAATTTGAGAACCTCCCATACTAGCAGCATGTTCACTAGTTGTGACCTCTTCATTCATTTTCATTTCATTATTATCAACAGCATCTAAAACTAACTTCATCGTCATAATTTTAGTCATTGATGCTGGAGATCTTTTTTCATGAGCATTATATTCATATAATACTTGGTTAGTTTCTACCTCCATTAATATCGCAGATTCAGCACTTTCTAATATAATCGGATCATTATTTATTAAATCACTATTTCCATTGTCTTTAATTACAGGAATGCAAACAGTCAATAAAATCATTCCTAAAATAATTAATTTATTCACATTATCACCATTAATATTTATGAAAAAACAAACAAATTTATAACAAAAAAGAGTAGAAATTATTATTTCTACTCTTAATATTTTATTTTTTTGGAAGTAAGAATCTAATTTTATTAGGAATTACTTCTATAGTTACTTTATTTCTGTGAATAGTTTCACCATCAATACAGATTGTTAAGGTTTTAGGTGCTTCAATTTGAATTTTCTTACCTTTAATACATTTAATCAATTTTTTATACTTAGGATTATCATAAAGTAAACCTTGTTTATACTTACCAATTAAACCTGCAAATGTCAAAATTGAAACTTTTTTAATTACTATACAATCAACCAAACCATCATTAATAGAAGCCTTAGGCGTGCAATGATATCCTCCACCATAGTAATTTGCATTTCCAAATGCCATTAATAATGATTTACCTTCAAATAATAAATTATCATCCACTTTAACAGTAACTTTTTCACCTAATGGTTTTAATAAATTTCTAATTATTGCATTGTTATATGCCTGTTTAACATTATGAAATTTAGATCTCAATTTAATTTGATCATAATTCACTCTAGCATCAAATCCGATATTTGTAACATTTAATGAATAAAATTCATCAACTTTTAATAAATCGCATGGAATTGGAGTTCCATTTATTTGTTTTTCTAAATCCATAAAGTCATAATCAGGAAAAGCTTTCAAAAAATCATTACAAGATCCAGTTGGAACAATACCTAAAATTGCATTTTTATAATTTGCAACACCTGTTACTACTTCATTCATTGTTCCGTCGCCTCCGCATGCGAAAATACAAATTTCTTCATCTTTATATTTAGTACATGTTTCAGCAACAAACCTAGTAGAATCTCCAACACCTACAGTTTCATAAATACTTATATCATATTTATTAAGTGCTTTAAGATTTTCATACGCCTTCAAGAATTCTTTTCCTTTTTCACCACTACCAGCAGCAGGATTTAATATAAAATAACATTTCATATTATCTTACAATTACACTAATACCATCTGGAATGATAGTTACTTTCTTATCTTTACCAACAATTTCATAAGCTTTATTTAAAGCCTCTTCAATTGTATTAGAGTGTAAAATATGCATATCAGTAATAATTTTTGGATCACAATGTTTAGAAACAATTATTACATTAGCTTTACATAAAATACGACCTAAAATTTGTGCTTCCCATTGGTCAAATTCAGTGTTTTCAGGGGCTACATTATTTAGTGAACGATATGATTCTTCTGCAGTATTAAAATCTGCTAATAATTTATAGAAAAACTCACCACCTGTACCATCAGCACATGATGAACAAATAATAATAACACCACCAGGATTAACACAAGCTTCACCTGCTGTCATACCTTTAACTGTTTGATAAATATTTTGATCAAGTGGATAACCACCATTTGTAGTAATAACAATATCAGACATTATAGGTTTAACTTCTGCAATTTCTTTTACTAAAGCACATCCATGAGCATGCGCTTGTTCTAAGTTTCCAGCAAATGCTTTAATAACTTTCTTTTCAGAATTAATTACAACATTTAAAATAAATTCTAGTTTTGCAGCTTTTGCAGCAAAAAGCATATCTTTATGAATAGGATTATTCTCAATACTTCCTGCTCTAGCATCTTTGCTTGCGATAAATCTTGCGTTATGATTCCATAAAACAGTCTTCTTAGATGCAATACCAGGTAGTACAGATTTTCTACCTCCTGAGAATCCCGCAAAGAAATGCGGTTCAATAAATCCTTCACTAATTAATAAATCACATTCATCAACTAGTTTATTAACCCATAATTCTCCACCAGATGGTAAAATTCCTTTAAATGTCATTTCTTCATCTTTATATGCATCATGAATAACAATTCGTTCTTCATCAACTATTCTTTGTCCGTACTTTGCAACAAGTTCTTCATGAGTAGTTGGACGATGCATACCTGTTGCGATTAAGATTGTAACTAAAACATCTGGATTATTCTTTCTTACATGTTTTAGTAAAATTGGCATTGTTACATGACTTGGAACTGGACGTGTATGGTCACTAGAAATAATAACAATATGTTTTTTTCCGATTGCAAGTTCTGATAAAGGAATATGACCAATAGGATTTGCTAAAGCTTCTTCTACTAATCCAGATTCTGTATTAGTTGGAACATAATCTTCTACTTTAGATACTAAAACACCAGCTACTAATTCATCTGCAATACTAAAATCAATATGTTCTTTATAATATGGTAATTTAAATTTAGCCATAAAAGGTTCCTTTCTTTAAAAAATGTGCAATATTTCTATTGCACATCTAATTTATTAGTTTCTAGCGATACCTTGTTCGCGTGCAACTCTACCAACTTCTTTTGCAACTACGTTACAAACGCGTTTATCAAATGGAGATGGAATGATGTATTCTGGATTTAATTCTTCATCAGTAACTAGTGAAGCAATAGCTTTAGCAGCAGCTAATTTCATTTCTTCAGTAA
Source organism: Bacilli bacterium (assembly GCA_045653225.1). Taxonomy (GTDB): domain Bacteria; phylum Bacillota_I; class Bacilli_A; order ML615J-28; family CAG-313; genus UBA1737. The sequence continues at coordinate 7,412 of JAZOLP010000148.1, read as the reverse complement.
TGTTAGTAGCTCTAACATCTAATGCACCTCTAAAAATACCAGGGAATACTAATACGTTATTAATTTGATTAGGGAAGTCACTTCTACCAGTTGCAACAATTGTAGCACCACCAGCTTTAGCAACATCAGGCATAATTTCTGGAGTAGGATTTGCCATTGCAAATACAATTGGATCTTTAGCCATTGTACCAACCATTTCAGCTGTAACTAAGTTTGGAGCAGATACACCAATAAATACATCTTTACCTTTAATAATTTCAGTTAAAGGACCTGTTTGTTTATCTTTATTAGTGATTTCAGCCATAGCAGCTTGTGCAGGGTTCATCCATTCTTCTCCTGGACATAATGCACCTTGACGATCTACAAGTACTGCATCACCAATTCCATATTGAAGAAGTAATTTACAAATAGAAATACCAGCACTACCAGCACCATTAATTACTACCTTAATGTCTTTAGCTTCTTTACCAACACATTTAAGTGCATTGATTAAACCAGCACAAACAACGATTGCAGTACCATGTTGGTCATCATGGAATACAGGAATATCTAATTCTTCTTTTAATCTTCTTTCAATTTCAAAACAACGTGGAGCTGAAATATCTTCTAAGTTAATACCACCAAAACATGGAGCAATTCTTTTTACTGTTTCAACAATTTCATCTACATCTTTAGTGTCTAAACAAATAGGGAATGCATCAACGTTTGCAAAGTTTTTGAATAAAATTGCTTTACCTTCCATAACAGGCATAGCAGCAAGAGGACCAATGTCACCTAAACCTAAAACGGCAGTACCATCAGAAACAACTGCAACTAAATTACCTTTAGATGTATATTTAAATACATTATTTGCATCTTTATGAATTTCACGACATGGTTCAGCAACACCTGGACTATATGCAAGTGATAATTGATCTTTATTTTCTACAACAACTTTTGAATTAACTTCAATTTTACCTACTTTTTCTGCATGAAGCTCTAAGCTTCTTTCATAAACTGTCTTTTCAGCCATTTTCTTTTACCTCATTTATTTTAATAACTACTCTTGAAGTTAGAATCATCTAACTTAACATCACCAAAATATTCTTTTGGATCCATGCCTAAATAATTAGCCATATCAATCATTTCTCTTAATGTATTAACATTAACAGGAACACCTTCAACTTTAACTTTTTCAATAGCTTCCATTTCTTTTTCGCCATGAGTATAAATTCTTTCAGCACCATTAGCTTTAGGACTTTCACGAAGTTCAGTTAAATATTGACTAAAATGTGCTTTAATAGCTTCAGGATCCCCAAAGAATGCTGGATTAATAGCCATGAAACCATGACAAATACCTGAGAAACCATTTTGCATTGTATGAGCTGATGTATAACCTTGTGATAAGATTGAAGCAAATAATTCACAAAGCATACCATAACCATAACCTTTATGACCACCAAGTTGTTCAGTATCTCCACCTAGAGGAACAATACCGCCACCTTCATGAGCCTTAATATTTCCTAAAACTTCATTTGCGCTATTTGAAGAAACGCCACCTTTATTTACTGCCCAACCAGTAGGGATAGGCTTATCCATTTTGTTATACATTTCAAGTTTACCACGAGTTACTACTGTAGTAGATGCATCAAAGAAGAATGGATAAGGTTCAGCTGGAGCTGATACAGCAATAGGGTTAGAACCAAGCATTGCTTTTTTACCAAAAGTAGGAACCATAATTGCTTCTGAGTTAGTACATGAGAAACCAATTAATCCTTGATCCATTGCAAGTCTTGCATAATAACCTGCAATACCATAGTGGTTAGAATTTTTTACTGAAACAATACCAACACCTGCTACTTTTGCTTTCTCAATTGCAAGTTGCATTGCTTGATGTCCGATTAATTGACCCATACCTGAGTGTCCATCGATAACAGCACTAATAGGAGTTTCAAATACAACTTCTGGTTTAGCATCAACATGGATTAAACCACTTTCAATACCTTTATGGTAACGAACTAAACGTTGCATACCATGAGATTCAATACCAAAGTCATCAGACATAATTAATACATCTGTAATGATTCTAGCTTCATCAAAAGTAAAACCAAACTTTTGGAAAGCATCCATACAGAATTTGTCTAATAATTCACGAGAATAATTAATATAAGCCATATATTTTTTACACACCTTTCATTTTTTTACATCATTATTATAACAAATTATCCAATTTATAGCAAATCATTATACTATTTTTTTGTAAAAAATTAAAAATAGACTCCCCTTTTGGGAGTCTAAATGATTATTTAATAACTTCTTCTACAATTTTATTATTTACAAATAAGTCAAAATCTAACATTTCATCTAATTCATTAGCTTCAATCATTATTTTTTGTAAGTTATCAAACGAAACTTTTGTACATTTTGGAGTCTTACACCATGCATCGATTTCACGATATCTTTTAACTACGCTTTCAAGCGTTTCGATAGAAACATCTTTAAATTGGTTACTAATAACTTTTGCTACATCAATATCACTATGTGTTTGTACATATTGTTGTCCCATATATACTGCTTTTACGAATTTTTTCAGTGTTTCTTGATTAGTATTAAAATAACTATCTAAACAAGAATACGCTGTGTATGCAACCTCTCCTGCGTACTCTCCTACACTTGCAAGTAGATACATTTGTCCACTTGAAATCATCTCCGAAGCAGTAGGCTCAAATAAGGTTGTAAAATCGCCCTCACCATTTAAAAAAGCACCAGCCATAGCAGCAAAAGCGACGTCAGTTCTTACATTCACATCAGCATCATATGAATTTTTTGAAATTGAAAGACCAGCTTGCTTTAAAACATATTCTAAAGTCATCTCTGGAACTCCACCTGCACGGCCACCTAATATTGATTTACCTTTTAACATTGATAAGTCAAAATTTTCAATGTAGTTTCTACCAAAAATAAAACTACCATCTGTTTTTGTTAGTTGAGCAAAATTAATTAAATAATTACTAGAATGATTTTTATATAAATATATAGTTGGTTCAGGCCCTTGTAACCCGATTTGAACATCTTTAGAAAGTAATGACGAAGTTACTTTGTCTGCACCATTTGCGTTAATAAGTTCTACATCTAAACCTACTTCTTCAAAATAGCCAAGTTCTATAGCAACATATTGTGGCGCATAAAATACACTATGAGCTACTTCAGCTACCTTGATTTTGTCCAAATTATTTTCTTTACAACTAACTATGCTAAACATTATTAATAAAACAATAATATTTAAAACTATTTTCTTCAAATTCTTATTAATCACGATTTACCCTATCCTTCCAGAATTTTTCTATAAAATTGACGATTTGATACATTAGAAAAGAAAGAAAGCCTAAAACTATTACTCCCATCATGACAAGTCCCATTTTAAATACTTGTGAACCATACATAATTAAATACCCTATTCCTTGTTTTGATACTATAAATTCACCAACAATAACCCCTACCCAACTCATACCTATATTTATTTTAAACAGATTTATTAAATTTCCTATATTTGAAGGAATAATTAATTTTACTAAAATTGTAAACTTACTAGCTTTAAAACTTTTCATCATTAATATCTGTTCAAAATTTACATTTTTAAAATACTGATATGCTGACATTATTGTAAGCACTAATGAAATAGATACTGAAACACAAACAATACCATCAATCCCAGTTCCAACCCAAATAATAATAATAGGTGCTAATGCTGTTTTAGGTAATGCATTTAATACAACTAAATACGGATCAAAAATTTCAGCAATAAAGTCATTCCACCATAAAATTACTGCAACAAACAATCCCACCATTGTACCAATTATTAAACCTAAAATTGTTTCTAATAAAGAAATACCCATATGTTCGAATATTTCATTAGATTTAAGATATACATAAAATATTTTAAGTATATCACTAGGGTAACTAAACAAAAAAGTGTTAATAATTTTTAATCTACCAAATATTTCCCATAAAAAGAAAAACATAATTACAATGAATATTTGAATAAATAAAATACTATATTTTCTGTTTTTTTGTTTTCTTTTAAAAAGTTCTTCATTGTTCATGCAATATCGTTCCAAATTCTATCAAAATATTCTACAAAAATTGGTGTTTTTCTTTTATCTAATGGTGTTAAGTCACCAAAATTAACATTATACTGTTTAATTACTTTTGCAGGGCGTTTAGATAAAATAATTATTCTATCAGCTAAAGATATTGCTTCAGAAATATCATGTGTAACTAGTAATGCAGTCAGTTTTTCATCTTTGATTGTTTTATATACATCATTACTTACTTTAATTCTTGTTTGAGAATCAAGTGCAGAAAAAGGTTCATCAAGTAATAATATGTTTGGATTAATCATTAAAGTTCTTATTAGTGCTACTCTTTGGCGCATTCCACCAGATAATTCTTTTGGTAAAGAAGTTTTAAAATCTATTAATTCGTATTTTTCCAATAATCTAAGTGCTTTATCACAATCTTCTTTTGTTATTTTATTATTAACTTCTAAACCAATAAATAAGTTTTGGTAAACATTTTTCCATTCAAACAATAAATCATGTTGAAACATATAGCCTATTTTACCATTAACTTCTACTTTTCCATCATCAACATCAATCAAACCAGCGATAATATTTAGAATAGTTGATTTTCCTGTACCACTTGGTCCTACTAAAGCAACAATTTCGCCTTCCTTAACTTCAAGTGTTATATCTTCAATTACATCAGTAGTTCCTTTATTTGTGTAATAAGACTTTGAAATATTCTTTAAAATTATTCTATTCATCTAATTCCTTCTTTCATCGTCAATAAATTATATGTAATTTTTAATAATATTGACTGGGCATAAAAAAAGTCTCTTAAATAATTAAGAGACTAATATTCACTATCTTTATCAATATAAGATTCAACATCATCGATTGCTGTTACTTCTTCTTTTGCTTTATTAATAGTTTTAACAATTGCAATTTTATTAATAATAGAGATTATATAACTACATATACTCATAATAATAAATGATAATGCAACTAAACATAACGTTAATAAAACAGCAGTTAAATTAACAACCTCATTGCCTGATGAATCTACATATTTAATAATTAAGTTTTGTAAATCAAATTGTTCACGTATGTAATTTGTTATATTAAATAAATTAATAAATGGTTCTTGAAATACAGCCTGTAAAGTTAAGAATCCACAAATTAAAGCCATTCCGATAAATAAAATAATTTTATTAATAGTAAACGGTTTACATGCTAGATATAAAATCATTAAACCTATAAAAGTAGTAGTTACTACAACAATAGTTTTTGTAATGTCAACGCCAAAACCACATTTATAATTTAATAAATACGTAACAATAACTCCAAATATTATAGCAACAACACCTGGAAGAGCTTTTTGTAATACATTCCATAAGAAATTGCCACTAACTCGATTTTTATTTGGTTGGATTGTTAAACAAGCAGAAGGAATACCAATTACAAATAGTTCAATCATTAATAATTGAGTTGGATTTGTAAATGGGAAAGATCCATCACCTGAAAACTTCTTAAAGAATCCAGTAATTGTTAAAAGAACTAGCGTAAGAACAAAGAAAGTTTTAACTAAAAATAACATAGCCATTTGTTGAACGTTATTTATAGCACGTCTACCTTCATTAACTACTTTTGGCATTGAAGCAAAGTTAGAATCTAATAACACTAACTGAGCAACACTTCTAACAGCATCACTACCAGAAGCCATAGCAATTGAACAATCGGCTTCTTTTAATGCTAAAATATCGTTAACACCATCACCTGTCATTGCAACAGTCTTTTTATGCTCTTTTAATGAACGAACAATAATTTGCTTTTGATTAGGCTTAACTCGTCCAAATACAGTATATTTTAATGCTGCTTCATAAACTTCATCATCTGTTAAACCATCTAGACTAATATAATTTTCTGCACTAGCAATACCAACTCTTTTTGCAACTTCAGATACTGTTACAGGATTATCCCCAGAGATAACTTTTACATCAACACCGCTTTCTCGGAAATATCTAATTGTTTCACTAGCTTCTTGTCTAATTTGATCTTCAATAATAATAAACGCAATAGGTTTAGGTGCTCTTGACAACTTACCTTTTAATAAATCTTGTTTTGTTACAGCTAAACAAAGAACACGATATCCTTTATTTGCTTCATTATTTACCATTGCAGCATACTTTTCAAAACCAGACTTTAAAACAAACTCAGGAGCGCCAATAATGAAAGTTTCATCATTTAATACTGCACCACTATATTTTCTATCAGATGAAAACGGAATAATATCAGATGCTTTAACACTAGGATCTACACCAAAATATTTTTCTAACGCAACAGCTGTAGAATTAGTTTCTCCTAAAGCTGCATTCATATAAGAAATAATTGATTTAACATCATATTTTCCATTTAATAAATCAATATAATTTACAACATTCATAGTTCCATCTGTAATAGTTCCAGTTTTATCTAGACAAAGAACATCAACACGAGCAAGCATTTCAATACAATAAATATCTTGAACAAGAGTTTGATGTTTAGATAATCTAATTACACCTAATACTAAAGCAATACTAGTCATCATAATTAGCCCAGAAGGAATTAGCCCTAGTAATGCAGTACAAGTTGTACTTACTGTAACATACCAACTATTATTTGGATTAGAAAATATTTTTTTAGTAAAACCTAAATAAATATTATCATATAAAAACTTACCAAATCCACTTGTATCATCAGAATATTCTTGGAAATTGTAATTTTGTAAAATCATTACAATACCACTAAATACTAAAAATATAGTAATTACTTTAATCAAACCTTTAACCGATGTAAGAATTTGAGAATTTGGTTTTTTATATTGTTTTGCTTCAGCAGCTAATTTCTCAATAGCATTATCTTCACCGACACGTTCAACTTTACAATAGCATTTCCCTGAAACAATATAGCTACCAGAATATAACATGTCACCAACTTGTTTTCTAATTGGAACAGATTCACCAGTTAATTGTGATTCATTAACTTCTACTTCACCTTCAACTAAGATACTATCGGTAATAATTTCTTTTCCAGGTGATAACATAACAATATCATCTACAACTATATCAGAAACATCAACTTCCTTTTTTTCGCCATTTCTTATAACTGTAACTGTAGGCGCAGAAATTAATTGTAACTTACTAATAGTAATTTTAGATTTAATTTCTTGGATAGTACCGATTAAAATATTTATAATAACAATTATTACAAATGTATAATTTGTAAATTGAATTTTCCCAGCATGTTTTTGAGTGAAAAATAATAATAAAAATATAATTAAATAAATAAAATTAAATAATGTACAAAAATTAGATATAATAATAGATAAATAAG
>JAZOLP010000147.1:0-3020 GCA_045653225.1 Bacilli bacterium | reverse complement strand
TGCCACCAATCATATATAAAGTTTTCATCATTCACACCTACAAATTCTAATTTATCTAACACTTATATTATACACTAAATTCAATATTATTTCTACCATTATCTCTTATTGGTTCGATCCCCACGAAAGCAGGTTAGAGTCCGTGGTAAGCCACCTATAGTCTTTAAATCTAAATATTTCATAAATAAGTATAAAAGAGGATATTTCATTATATTTCAAGCAAAATACCATATATAAATAAAAAAATAAGCCTTCAATCAGAAGACTTACAGATTTCAAAAAATGTCTAACTGCTACGATATCTATCTTTTTATAAGGTGTGGGGGACTATAATTCTCTTTTATGAAAATTTTTTCAATATATCATGGTGCCCAATATCAATTAAAATAATAAGTTCTTCATTTTCAAAGTACCATTTTATTCTAATATCCATATTAATGCTGCTTTCATAAAGATCTTTTTGTCCTTTAATCTTTTTTGTTCTTAATGACGGATGTAACACATTCTCTACAAATATTTTCATTTTATTTTGAAACTGAATTTGTTCATTATTAGTAAGATTATTAAAAGCTTTCTTAAATCTTTCAGTATATGCTAATTTATACATAAATTACTCCTCACTTTCATCTTTAAGACTCTTCAATAAATCATCTACATTATTAAACGTATTATATTCGAATTTTACATCCTCTCTCAATACTTGAATTTCTTCAGCTAATTTTAAAATATATTCTTTAGGGTATATTGCAACAGGTTCAAGTTTAATACTACCATTTTCAATTGATACTTCAAATTTATCTCCTTCTTGTAAATTTAAATTTTTCACAATGTCTTTTGGTAAAGTGATTTGTGATTTCTTTCTTAATTCAATAATCATAATATCCTCCTAGTTGGAAATTCTTACTTTCCTACTTAAATTATATCATACTCTAATAAAATTATCAACTATTATAAATAAAAAATATTCAAAACTCGTTAATTAAAGAATATTGCTAATATATCTAAAAATTGAAAAATTGTTCCAAATATGGAACAAATTCTTCAAAATAGGTCCTAAAACCTCTATATAGATACTACAAGTCAAGAGACTTATAGACACATTCTAATGTGTCAGTGCTATGTAACTCAATGTTTCGACGCACCTGAGTTGTACGTAACTGACAAAAAGTAGTCATAGCACCTAAATCATTCGACTCATTTTGACACACTGTGTATTTTTTTTTAATTGCTTGACCATTGATTTTATAATTATAATTTAGTTTAAACTTATATTCTAGTAAGTAAGGATCTGGTTTACCTTTTTCATCATATCCACCAACAATTATTTTATCTATTAGTAATTCAAATGTATCACTATCAAATCTTTCAATCGTTTTAATTGATATAATTTTTCTTAAATCTTCTATCCTAATAGCAATTACATCTTTATTAGTAATCTCTAAATTGACTTTTGATAATTGTTTATTTTTAGTTTCTATTTTTTCAGTTATGGATTTATATTGTATTTCAAAATCTTCCTTAGTTATAATACCTTCAAGTCTAATTTCAAGTAATTGTCTTTTTTTATTTTCTAATACATTTATTTCTTTTACCAATTCATCAGCTTGTCTCTCTGGAGATTTATCATTTAACATAGTCTTTAAATTATAAACAAAATCATCTAATATACCAGTCTTTTTAATTTTATTCAAAGCATCAATGAATCCACTTTCTATAATTGATTGCTCTACAAATCTACTTTCAATACATGCTTTTTTACCTTTGTTCACTGCAGTTGTACAATTCCAACCAACTAAATTATTATGACATCTTTCATTAATTCCTCTTCTTTGAAATCTATGACCGCAATATGCACAATATATCTTTTGACTAAATGTATACTTTGCAGGTCTAAATCCATCTGTCTTTAAAGAACTTTTAAATGATTCACTATTTTTACTCATTATTTGTTGTGCCATATCAAAAGTTTCTGCACTAATAATTGGTTCATGATGATTACTAATATAATATTTATCTTCTTCACCATTATTAATCACTTTCTTTTTATTAATTGGATCTGATGTAAAAGATTTACCTAATAATAAATCACCTTTATATTTTTCATTTTTTAATATCGTAATAATTGTTGATACAGGCCAATTTTTGCATCCACCTTTAGAAGTATATCCTTTTTCTTTCAATAATCTTGATATTGTAAAAGAGCCATATCCTTTAATGTAGTTACTAAAGATAAATCTTACAATTTCAGCTTCCTTTTCATTTATGATTAAATTCTTTGTTACTGGATCATAATCATAACCTAAACAACCTTTAAAGCCAATCATTTCTCCTCTTTGCATTTTCATCTTTAAACCTTTTTTTACATTAGCAGAAATATTTTCTACTTCTTGTTGTGCAACTGAACTTAATATAGTAAGTAATAGTTCTCCATCCATACTTAAGGTATTTATATTTTCTTCTTCAAAAAATACAGCTATATTTCTTTCTTTTAACTTTCTAACAAATTGTAATGTATCTACTGTGTTTCTTGCAAATCTTGATATTGATTTAGTAATAATCATATCAATTTTACCTTCAGCACAATCATTAATCATTCTTTGAAAGCTTTCTCTTTTTCCAACTTGTGTTCCAGTAATTCCCTCATCTGCATAGATATCAACTAAAGTCCATTCTTCTTTACTATTAATAAGGTCAGTATAATATTTAACTTGAGAATTATAACTATTTAATTGGTCTTCAGTATCAGTAGATACTCTACAATATGCTCCTACTCTCAATTCACCTAGTTGATTTATTTTTCTTCTATCTCTAGGTGCAACACTTGCCTTAATTACTTTAACATTATTATTCATATTTTAAACTTGTATAATATAGTTAAATATTATACTGACCTTATTAATAGTAAAGAAGATTGGACTTTAGTTGATCTCTATGCAGATGAGGGTATTACTGGAACACAAGTTGGAAAAAGAGAAAGCTTTCAAAGAATGATTAATGATTGTGCTGAAGGTAAAATTGAT
>JAZOLP010000146.1:0-6868 GCA_045653225.1 Bacilli bacterium | reverse complement strand
CTTTCCCGTCTAATTTAATATCCAAAATGGATTGATTAGAGATGTATTAAAAAATACATCTGTTTTATATTTATAAAATGAGTTAAAATATGTTATACTTGGTATATATCCTTTATTAACAAAATAATTTTCTAAATCTTTAAAGTAAGGTAAATCGCTTAAACCTTTAATAGATACTATATAAATTTCTTTATTTGTTTTTAATAAAGAATTTATTAAATCAATTTGATAAGAATCTTTATAAGCATCATAAGAATAAAAGATTACTGCTTCATAGTTATTAAGATTATTAATAACTTCATCTTTGAAAATATTATTTGGTTGATACTCTAATATTTTATTATTTGGGAAATTATGTTTAATAGCTTTTACTAAATTTCTATCATCAAATTCATCTTCAACAATACTTCCTACAAGAGCGTTTGATGCAATAACCAAAGTATTAGAAGTTATTACAGGAGCTTTTCCTTTTAATAATGTATAAGAATTATCAACAATAGTTTCCATTATTTCGTGTTCTTCTTCATTTATTTCATATTCTAAATCATTAAAGTATTTTATTAAACTATTTTTTACTTTAAGTTTAGCTTTATTAATTCTTTCTACTTTTTCTTCTAATGTATTTCTTGAAATAATACCTTTTTGAACAGCTTCCTTAACTTTATCAAACGCTTCTTTTTGTTGATCATATTCATGACATAAAAGGAGTATATCACATCCAGCGTTTAGAGCCATAACAGAGCCATCACCAATACCATAATAATCTTTTATTGCGTTCATTTCCATTCCATCTGATATAATTAATCCATTAAAATTCATATCTTTTCTTAAAATATCTTGTAATAAAACTTTAGACAATGTTGAAGGAAAAAGATCAAATGATTGATAAATACAATGGCTACTCATAAGACAATCACTAAATGTTAAATTCGCGAAAGGGTACATATTATAATTTAATAATTGCTCTTTAGGATCATCAATTATAGGTAACTCTAAGTGAGAATCTTTTGTGCTAGAACCATCACCTGGAAAATGTTTAAGACAAGATAATACTCCAATGTTTTGTAAACCTTTGATAAATTTGCCAGCATTCTTTAATACTATCTCTTTAGTATCCCCATATCCTCTTACGTTTACTAAAGGATTTGTTAAATTTTTATTTATTTCAAGGCAAGGAGCAAGATTAACACTTATACCATGTTTTAACATATCTTTAGCAACTATTTCACCAGTAATAAAAGGCGCATCTTTAACTTTTGAAAAAGTAGTAGTCAATGGACTAGCAGGAAATGTTACATCTTTAAATAATCTAACAACCATCCCCCCCTCTTGATCAATAGAAATTAAAGGGAAAGAATTTGTAATATTTTCTGTATAAGAATATAACTCTTTCATAAACTTTTTCATTTGTTTTGAATCAGTATAATTTCTAGCAAATAAAATATAATTACCTATATGATATTGTTTTATGAATTCTTTATATTCTTCATCTAAATAATCATATGGTAATCCTATCATTATAACTTGACCAATTAATTCATCAATGGTCATTTCATTTACTTTTTTAATTTTATAATCAATCATTTAATTCACCTTTTTGATAAATAATTTTACCCTCTTTGATAGTCATATAAACATTTAATTCATTATCTATTATAGCAAAATCCGCTAATTTTCCTTCTTGAATACTACCAATCATATGATCTAATTTTAAGTTTATCGCGGGATTTATTGTTGCGAAGTTAATTGCATCAATTAATGATACATTTGTAAAATTTATAATATTCTTAATAGCCTGGTTCATACTTAAAACGCTTCCTGCAAGAGTACCATCTTCTAAATAACACGAGTTATTTTTCAAAATTATTGTTTGATCTACTTCTTCATATATTCCATCAGGTAAACCTTTTTGTTTTAAAGAATCAGTTATTAATATAATTTTGTTTAATGGCTTATTTTTTACAAGTAATCTTATAGCTTCCAAACTAACATGTATGCCGTCACAAATAATTTCTGTAAATAATTCATCATTTAATAACGCTGCTCCAACTACACCTAAATCACGATGATGAACTTTACTCATTCCATTAAATGTATGAGTTACACAAGATAACCCCTTATTTACAGCTAAAATACATTGATTATATGTAGCGTTAGAATGTCCTATAGATACAGTTATATTTTTCTCTTTTAAAAATTTTATAAAATCTGTATTTTTGCCATCAAGCGTAACAATTAATATATTATCAAAAGATGAATTAATTAAACGATCCATTATATTTATATCTGAATTAATTATATATTCTTCTAATTGAGCACCTTTATATTGATGAGAAATAAAAGGTCCTTCTAAATGAATTCCGATAATTTTAGATGCTTCAGTATTATTTTCATCCATGTAATTTTTCAAGCATGTTAATGTTTTTATTAATTCTTCTATTGAATGTGTAGTTGTTGTGGCACATACTGATGTAACCCCACTTTTCGCAACATCTTTTAATATTTCGTCATATCCTTTTTTATCCATAAAATCATATCCATTTGCACCATGAATATGTTGATCAATGAAACCTGGAACAACTAATAAATTTTCATTTAATTCAAGCAAATCATCATTTTGAAATTGACCTATTTTTTCTATTATACCATCTTTTATATATATGTTTGTCTTAATAATTTCATTATTAAACAATATATTACATTTTTTAAATCCTTTTATTTGTTTCATTTTTTATCCTGTTTTTTATATTTTTTTTATTTACCTTAAAATAAATTTATTACAAAATTACTTAAAAAATAAATAATAGGAGTTAGTAAAATAGCAGGTAAGAAATCAGCTACTTTCACCTTAGTTATCCCCATTAAATTTGTACCTATTAGAATAATTAATAAAGATCCAACACATGTCATCTCATTAATAACTGAATCATTCATGTAAGGCGCAATTAAACTTGCAAGAAGAACTAAAATACCTTGAGATATAAAAACCGAAATAGCTGAAAGCATAACACCTTTTCCTAAACTTGCTGCAAGCATAATTGAAGAAACTAAGTCTAAAATAGCTTTTGTTATCAAAATAGAATTATCACCAGTTAAACCGGCTTGAATTGATCCTGTTACAGTCATAGCTCCTATACAATATAAAAGTGTAGCAGTAACCATACCTTCGGATAAAGATTCTGTAGTATTTTCTTTTTTAAATTTACTTTCAATCTTTTCAGCAAACTTATTTAATGAGTCATCTATTTTTAATATAGTTCCTAGTATTGTTCCAATAACCATTGAAGATATTGCAATAAGAACATTTTCACCTTGTAAGCATCCAGATATACCTATATATAATATACAAACTCCAAGTCCAATCATTACTGCCTTATTTATTTTTTCTGATATTTTATTTTTAAATAATAATCCAATTAATGAACCTATTATTATTCCTACGCTGTTAACTAATACTCCTAACATAATTCCTCCAACAACTTTGATTTATTAAATTATACATTAAAAATAAGATTTTTTCAAATTATATAACATATATCTATTATTAAAAGAAAAATTAGTCTTCTTTAAAAAAGACTAATAAATATACAAAAAAATAGATCCTCTTTTCAGAAGACCTATAGATTTCAAAAAAAATGGAGCAGGTGACGGGAATCGAACCCGCATAACCAGCTTGGAAGGCTGGGGTTCTGCCATTGAACTACACCTGCTTTTAATGGTCGGGACTGCAGGATTCGAACCTGTGACCCTCTGGTCCCAAACCAGATGCTCTACCAAGCTGAGCTAAGTCCCGAAATAAATATATTAAATTTTATGGCACGCCCGAGAGGATTCGAACCCCCAACCCCTTGATCCGTAGTCAAGTATTCTATCCAATTGAACTACGGGCGCATTTAAAATGGCGGTCCCAACGGGACTCGAACCCGCGATCTCCAGTGTGACAGACTGACATGTTAACCAACTACACCATAGGACCAAAAGAATTATGGTGCGGGTGACAGGACTTGAACCTGCACTCGTGAGAACTAGATCCTAAGTCTAGCGCGTCTGCCAATTTCGCCACACCCGCATATTTCTTACACTCTCTTGAATGCTATAATAGTATATCACATTTTATTATTTGCGTCAAGAAAAAAGAACTTTCTTTTTAAAGAAAGTTCTCATTTTTTTAATATTTTTTCTTTTTTGTTACTACAACAAATAGTGAAGCAGCAGATAAAGCTGCAACAACTAATTCAGCTCCTTTTTTCCCGCATTTCTTTTTAGCTGGTTCAGGAGTTGGAACTTCATCAATTCCAGGTTCTTCTACATAAATAGGAACTTCATAACCATCTTGACCAGTTGAACTAGGTACAGCGCCAATGTTATATGTTAATACAATTTCAAATTTTGCTTCTTTAACTTTAGATTTTTCTAGGTAACAAACATTAGATGTCTTATCAAGAGTAACGCTTGTTCTATCAAATTTTAATTTAGCAAAGAATAAAGAATTACCAGGATCAGAAATTTCATATTTAAAAATATAGTGAGTATCTGTCTCTGTATAAGAATAATTAGCAACTGTAGGTCTAGGGCTACCAGTTGAGAAGGTTACAGGTTTAGAAACATTTTGAATAACATTTCCTTTATACTCTAAATCATAACTATAAGTTAATATGTAATCTTTATTTGGAATTAAATCTTCCCATAAGAATGTGTCAGTATCTACATTTTTTGTTATATTATATTCATCAGATTTAACTGTTACTTTTACATTAGAAATTGTAACATCTTTACATTTAGATAAATATGAGAACTCTAAAGTAGTATCTGTAACATGATCAACATATAATTTCATTTCAGGAACAACAACAAAAATTGCATTTGCATCATGTCTTTCACCACCATCAGATGGAGAGTTTTTAACATCAAAACCACCTTGATCATTTCTGATAATCATTGTTGTAGAGCCGCCTCCATCTAAATTATAAGCTTCTTCTACACCATAATACATCATCATTGCAGATAGTTCATCATAAGTCATACCATACATTCCTGTTGCAGTTTGACGACCATCAACTGTAACCATAACAATTGTTCCATCTGATTTTTTTCCAATTACTGTTCTTGGATGACGATAATGACTCATTCCATCACTTGCTGCTTGATGTTCTCCATTCAACACAAGTTGTGCACCACAACCAGATAAATTATCACATTGAGCATAATCACCAATTACATCTTGTTGAATACGAACCATTGGTTTAGTATCTAGTAAAGCCTTAATTTCAGGATTTTCAGTTACGATTGCAAATTGACCAATGTAAAGTTCGCACGCTTTATCAATACTTGTAATTTGACCTTTACCATACATTTGAGAACTTGAAGTTGCATACCCTCTTTCTTGCCCTTCAACTATATAAGAATTAGTTGCTGGAGTGGTATTACTTACTGTTTCTCTATTATCATTATTCATAACATAGTATGAAAAATATAAAGAAATTTCATTTCCAGTAGGAGCTTGATTAAATTTATCAATTTTTACAGCTTCTAAAACATCACCATTTTCATCATAAATAGTTAATGTATGATAATCTGTAAATTGAAGTGTTTTTCCACCAATTAAAGAATTTGTTGTACCATCATTAGTAAAGCCTACTTGTCTTCCACTAGAAACTGCTCTTACAACTTCTCCATTATTGATTGCTGCACCAGTAGTTTGTTTAGGTAGAGCTTTTGTAGAGTTAATATCAAAAAAGTCACCATTAATACCTGCAATTACAACCCAACCTGGATTGTTATTTTCAAAGTCTTGAGCAAGTTTTGTTAAAGTTTGTGTAGTCCAACCTGATGATGAACTATAAGTCCAGTTAACTACTTTCATTACCGAAGAAGTTGGAACTTCTAATAAATTAACAACTTGAGGATCTAATGTATTTGTACCACCAATTTGTGTTGTGCTTTTACTAACAGCAATATCATTAATATATCTAATACCGTAGTCAATAATATCATCATTTAATCGATTAGTAACTTGATATTGCGCATCACCTGCTGAATAAATTTCATCATCATACTCATAATTTGAATCAGCTAATAAATTAGCCTTCACAGAAAATATAACTGTTAATAAAGTTATTAATGTTACTATAAAAATCTTTTTCATATTTATAATTCCTTTCTTTAAATATATTATATGATATTTTTTTTAATGTGTATATTTTCTTATTAATATTTTTTCATTTTTATTCTAATCTTACAAATTTCGATACTTTTTAAGCCTATAAAAAGAAAAAAGAGCTATTTTGCTCTTTTACTTTTAATTATCATCCTTTACAGCTGTATTTACCATCAAATGTAGTAACTACAATTTTTTCACCTTGTTCGATGAATAAAGGTACTTTAACAACTAAACCAGTTTCAATTGTAACTTCTTTTTGAGCATTAGTTGCTGTATTACCACTAACTGCAGGAGCAGCTTCAGTAACAACAAATGTCATTTTTTCTGGTAAGTTAACACCTAAAATTTCACTACCGTAGAATACGATTTCGATAATTTGTCCTTCTAATAAGAATTTCTTTTCCCATTCAAGACGTTCTTCAGGAATTTCAACTTGGTCATATGTTTCCATATCCATGAAACAATAAGTTTCTCCACCATAAAGATATTGCATTTTTTTCTTTTCAATAATTGCTTGTTCCATTTTTTCACCAGCTGTAAATGTAATATCATTTACAGAACCAGTTCTTAAATTACGAAGTTTAGTTCTTACGAAAGCTCCGCCTTTACCAGGTTTTACGTGTTGGAATTCAATGATTTGGTAGATTGCATTGTTATATAAAATTGACATAACTGACTTAAAATCAGCAGTAGATATAGCCATTTTTA
>JAZOLP010000145.1:0-5696 GCA_045653225.1 Bacilli bacterium | reverse complement strand
GAATTATCAAGAAAGAATAATAAAATCGAAAAATACCCCCTTTTTAAGCCTAATGATTTAAATTAAAAACAGTTTGTATATATCAATATCTTAATATTTTAATTAAATTTATGCAATATTAGAATATTTAAGAAAATAGTGATATAATAAAGGTATAATTTTAAAAGGAGAAAACATATGTTAACAAAATTTGAAAATATACAACCAGTGACTGTAAATAATTTAAGAGGCGGAGAAGGTAGTTGTACTTTATATAAGTTAGAATTTTTACCAAAGCAATATAAAATGTTCGCAAAAATAATTGTTCACCCTAATTCTTCTATAGGATATCATGCTCATGTAGGCGATGAAGAAATTATATTTGTTTTAGAAGGCAAAGGAAAAGTAATTGTTGAAGAGGAAACAAAAGAATTATTACCTGGAATGATTAATGTTTGTAAAGAAAATCATTATCATTCAGTAATAAATGATTCAGATAAAGATTTAATTATTTTAGGAATTGTCACAAAGGTAGAATAATATGAGTTTAGATATATATAATTTATTAGAAAAAATCAGTTTTACTAGAGTTTCTGGTTCAAAAGAAGAATTAGATTGTGCAAACATTTTAAAAAATGAAGTAAATAAATTAGGCAACACTGCACAAATTTGGCCGTTTGAAGTAAGTGGTTATAAAATATTAAAAGCTACTTTAACAGCAAATGGAAAACAATATGAAGTAAGTGGAATAAAAGGTACACAAAATGCGTCAATTACTGCTCCATTTTATTATATGGAAACAACATTAGATGTAGATCAATATGAAATAAAAGGAAAAATCGTTTTAATAAATGGTCTTATTAATGTACCAACATATAAAAAATTATTAAAATATGGTGCGGTTGGTTTTATTTCTTATAGTGGAGACATTAATGACACTAAAGAAAATAGCGATTTAGAAAACAAAGAATTAAGAGATGTTTTAAGAAATAAAGGTATCATTCCTGGAGTTCATTTAAGAACAACTGAAGCTATTAAATTAGTTGAAGATTATCCTGATGAAGTAACTTTAGAAATTGAACAAGAAGAATTTAAATTAACATCACATAATGTAATATCTGAAATAGAAGGAAATATATATAAAGATGAAGTTATAACGATTACAGCACATTATGATTCGGTTGAATTTTCAAAAGGTGCATATGATAATGGTGCTGGAAGTGTCTTAATAATGAAACTATATGAATATTTTATGGCAAATAAACCAAAAAGAACTTTAAGATTTATATGGTGTGGTTCAGAAGAAAGAGGATTATTAGGATCTAAAGCTTATGTTAATTCATTAACAGAAGAAGAATTACAAAAAATTATTTTCAACATTAATGTAGATGTTGCAGGAACAATTTTAGGAACAGAATATGCTTCAGTTATGGCTGAAAATGGTTTAGTTGAATATGTTAATTATTTATCTAATGAAATTTCATTCCCAATTATGACAAAACAAGATATATATTCATCAGATTCAATTCCTTTTTCTGATAAAGGTATTCCAGCAATTAACTTAATGCGTTTTGGTAGACCAGGTGCTGCGCACATTCATAATAGATATGATACAATGGCATTTATTTCAAAGAAATCATTAGAAAAAACATATATGTTCTTAGAATATATTTCAAACAAATTAATAAATTCAAATACATTCCCAGTAAAAAGAGAAATCCCAGAATGTATTAAGAAAAAAATAGATGAATATCTTTTTAAAAATGAAAAATAAATAGGAGAAGGAAGAAAAATGAACGATAGAAAATTACTTGAAATGCTAGTTAGTACTCATTCCCCTTCAGGATATGAATTAAATATTCAAAAAAAACTAATTGAAGCTACAAAAGATATATTCGATGATGTAATCACACAACAAAATTATAATGTAATCCACGTTTTAAATAAAGACGCAGAAACTAAAATTTTATTAGCAGCACATATCGATGAAATCGGAATGGTAATAAATAAAATTAATTCTGATGGAACATGTAGACTAGAACAAATTGGGGGAGCAAGACCATATATGTATTCTGGTCAAACTGTTGTTGTTTTAACTGATAAGGGGGAAGTTCCTGGGGTAATAGGTTATTTACCATATATGGATAAAGGAATTAAAGCTACTGATTTAATTTTAGATCTAGGTGCATCTAATGTGGAAGAAGCAAAAAAACTAGTTAGGGTGGGAAATCCTGTTTTAGTTGATAGATCTTATAATTATTTAGCAAATGATTTCTTTACAGCTAAAGCTCTAGATGATAAACTAGCGGTATATATATTCTTAGAAGCAATTAAAAAAGTTAAAGGCAAAACAAATATAGGTATATATCTTGCTACTACAGTTGGTGAAGAAACAACAGGCCGTGGAGCACATTCAGCCGTAGCAAAAGTAAATCCAACATGTGCATTAAGCCTTGATGTAACTTATGCAGCTGATATCAATTATAGAGAGAATCTTTTCAACGATGTTTATTTGGGAAAGGGTCCTGCTTTAACAGAAGGATCTTTAATGAACAAAATTATGCATAAAGACATGATTGATATATGTGAAGAAAAGAATATCCCATATCAAATTGAAACTGCGCCTTCAAGAACATATACTGATACAGACTCGATGTATACACATTTTGAAGGAGTACCATGTTATTTATTAAGTATTCCTCTAAGATATATGCATTCATCAGTTGAAGTTTGTAATTTAAAAGATGTTGATTACTTAATTGATTTAATTGCAGAGTATTTACTACGATTTGATCCAAAAAAATCATTAAATCCATTCGATTTATAATATAACCTCCATATGGAGGTTCTTTTATTTATTTTTCTCCCTTCACTTATATAATTAAAAAAAAATCTAAAATTGCTTTTGCGAAAATATATATTTTTTTATATAAAATTAAATACATAAATATAAAAATATATATATTTTTTCCTAAAAAATAAAAAACCTAAAAGAAATAAATCTTTTAGGTTTAATTTTTATAAGAATAATGCAATAATAACAGTTAAAATACCACTAGTAACAATCGCCACAGAACTAATAGCTCCCGCACGAGTAGATATTTCTACAGCTTTAGAAGTACCAACTGCATGGCTTGAAGCTCCAAATGCCATACCAATTGATGCAGAACGGTCAAGTTTAAATAATTTTGTTAAAAGAGGTCCAAATAATGCACCACAAATACCAGTCACAATTACAGCTGCAATAGTAATCTCAGGAATTCCACCTATATTTTGAGAAATTTCTTTAGCAATCGCAGTAGTAACAGACTTAGGTAATAATGAATATATCATTTCTTTATTTAAACCAAAGAAATGACCTAAAATAAATACACTGCTCATTGAAATACAACAACCAACAATAGTACCCACTAAAATTGGTAACCAGTATTGTTTAATAATATGACGTCTTGTATAAATTGGTAGTGCTAAACACACTGTAAGAGGACTTAACATGAAATTAATGAAGTTTAAAGCGTTAGTATATATATCTACAGTTTCTTCTGTTGATTGTTTAGTAATACTTTTGATGATTAATAGATATATAATAATAGTTACACTAGTTAAAAGTAAGGGGTTAAATAATTGTTTTTTAACAATTCCTCTTAAAAATGAGAATAAAGAATAAAGGCCAAGTGTTAAACATATATAAAATACAGGAGAAGTGAAGATATTAATCATCAATATCACCTCGCATCTTATCTTGAATAAACATTGTAGCTTTTACACTTAATCCAACACTAATAAAAGTTAAAAAGAAACTAATAATAATTATTAGTAATAGCTTCCACCATATTGGAGCAAGAATCCCGAAGTAATTCATAATCGACACAGCAACAGGAATAAAGAAAAACCCCATGTTGTTAACGAAAAATTCACCAACATCATCTACAAAATCATATTTAATTAATTTAGTCGTTAGAAAAATGAATAAAATAATCATTCCTATTAATGAACCTGGAATAAATACTGTAAGAATTTCATTTAAGAAATATGAAAATATTTCTCCAACAATAGAAAATCCAGCAATTACCGCCAGTTGTTTTAATAATTTCATCGCCTTTACCTCTTTTGTAAAACATTTTATCATAAAATAAAAAAAATCTTATTAAAATTGATTTATTTTATAAAAGATATATATATTTCAAGTTTAGATATTGACAAAAAACAAATATTTTAGTATAATTATATATGTAATGGGTCTGTAATTGGTTTCGACAGATTAGTTATGATTTAGTAAGCATACCGTGGGCAGGCACGTAAAAACCTTAGGTTTTAAATAAACGGAAATACAAATTATTCTTTCGCTTGCTAGTTAGCTAAGCGGCCCTGTTTTACAGGTTAACTCATATATTTCTTTGTCTGTGAGAGATATATGGGTCAAATAGCAGACTTTGAAGATTAGGACAGCTTGACTTATGATTCGAGATATAAAGCTGGTAAATTATTAGTTTTGTTTATTTTCTAATAGTTTATAAGACCAAATTAATAAACTAAGTATGTAGAAAGCGAAATTTGCGCTAGTTTGGACACGAGTTCGACTCTCGTCAGATCCACCAATAGTATACACGCCACTTTGTTGAAATACAAGGTGGCTTTTTAATTTTGTAGTAAATTTTTCTGTAGTATGGTATAATTAGGTACAAGATTTAGTTAGAAAAATAATTAAAAATAGATTTTAAATAATGAAAACTCATAGAGATAGATAGAATAAGGAGAGATAATAATGAAAGGAAAAAGTAATTCAATACCAGCAGGAATGGTCTTTAAAAAATACTATTGTTCTCGTTGTGGTGCCAAGTTAGTAAAATCAAAAACGCATAGAGTGGTATCTAAAGATGATAAAGACTATTATCAATATCGAGATTATGGTACATTTCCTCGATGCGATTATGATGTTTATGATTACGAATTTAAGTGTGAAAAATGTAATAAAAAAATATCATATGATGAGCAATGCATTATAGAACGCATACAAAAGAAATTAAAGAAAAAAGTTTTATCAGAGCGCGAAATAAAAAATAATTATAATATTGATAAAATTAAACATAGTAAATGGATTTTAGTAAGAAATATAATAATACCTATTGTATTTATAACAATTTTTATGCTATTGTATTTTATATTTAAAACTGATAAAAGCAAGGAAGATGTTTTATTTTGTTTGATAATTTATTTGTTAAGTAGTGGTTTTACAATTTTTATGGCGATAAGAAGTTATTATGGAAAACATCGATTAAGAATGCATCAAACATATTCAAATGAGGAAAGATTAAAATTTGAAAAATTACATGCATATGCTAGCAATAATAAAGAATTAATAAAAGAATCAGAATATTGTTACTGTTTTTATTGTAAAAAGCAATTTGAAAGTAAAGAAGTTGTAAAATATTTAGAGGATGAAAATACAGCATTATGTCCTCATTGTGGTATTGATGCAATTATACCAAACAATGTAGATGAACCTATAGATAACGAACTTATAGAAGGAATGAATAAATATTGGTTTTAAAAAGGATAATATGAAACTTCAACTTGTGAAATTTAATTTTATAATTTTTGGTATGTGTGGTATAATTAATTATAGGACTTAGTGAGATAGAAAACTAAAAATAGAGTTAAGACAATGGAAATTTATATATTAGGTAAATTATAGTGAGGAGAATTAACTATGAAAA